>JBGTKN010000437.1:0-10931 GCA_041744615.1 Hyphomonas sp.
AGGCGCTCGCCCCCGCGACCGCCTCACCCACCGCCGCCGGCAACAGCGCGAACGGCAGCATCAGGCCGGCAATCGCCGCCATCTCGATGCCGGTCTTCAGCTTCGCCAGATTGCTCGGCGCGACCACACCCGCCGCCTCCGGCCGCGTCCGCAGCCAGGTCATGAACACATCGCGCGCGATGATCAGCGCCGCCGGGATGTATATCAGCCAGCTCTTCAACGTCAGCGCCACACTCAGCAGCGCAAGGCCGACCAGCAGCTTGTCGGCGATCGGGTCCAGCCAGACGCCGAATCGGCTCTCGGCTTTGAATTGGCGCGCCGCCCAGCCATCGAGAAAATCCGTCAGCGCGCCTGACAGGAAAGACAGAAGGGCAAACTGGTGCCAAAGCTGTTCCAGCGTCACGAGGCGCAGCGCCTCGTCGCCGGATGCCGCACTGGCCTCCGCACCCGCCGCCGACGCGTTCAGCGCGCCATACAGCACCAGCACTGCGAACACGCAGCGCGACATCGTCAGGGCATTGGGGATCCAGGCAAGCATTGGCCGACAGCCATAGCCAGCCGGAGGCGCCCCCGGCAAGCGCCCGGCCTCAGTGCTTGAGGCGCAGGTCCGAGATCGAGCGGGCAATGGTGCGGTACACTTCAAGCAATTCGGCCCCGCTGCTGGCGCTGAAGGCGTGGCCGGGGGAGGTGGCGCAGTATTGCAGGATCGTGCGCCCGTCGCCGGTCTTCTGCACGCTGGAGGGCACCTGGAAGCCGACCGTGAAAATCTGGATATTGCTCGGCAGCATCTTCATCTGGTCGCACAGGTCCATCGATTGCTGGAAAGAGCTGCGCCCGGCGCTCGGGTGCTGGATGTTGAACTCGCCGTCCGTCATCAGGATCAGGAATTTCGAAGTGCGCGGAGCGCCGTACAGGCGCGGCGCCGACTCTTCCGGCCAGATGCCGGACCAGTTCGGCGACAGAAGGTACCAGCCCCAGGCGATCCCGAGATGGCCGGCCGTGCCGCCTGCGGCGATCAGTCCGTTCACGTGCGATTTCAACGCATCCTTGTCATCCGTCAGCGGCACCGGGCCCGAGGGCTGACAGGTGCCGTGACGGCCTTCATGGGCGCCGACACCGTAACCCGTTGCCCCGCTGAGTTCGACATTGCGCGCGCCGTCATACTTGTTGGCCGAACTGGCAGAGAAATTCCAGCGCGGATTGCCCGCGCCCAGCCAGCGCCCGGATCCCGGGGCCGCGTCGGAGGCCGCAGAGGCGCCCGTGCGTTCATAAACACAGCTCGGCGACAGTCCGCTGTCCTCGAAGAAATAGCGGCGCGCATTCCAGGTATAGGTCGATGTGCGCCCGCAGGTGCCGCCGCTCGTGCACGTGCCGCGCTGGTAGTAGAAGAAGCGCTTGCCGGTGGCGGCGTCGATCATCCGTTCGTCGTTATACGAATTATAGTTCGACTGCGCCGCCGCGTTCGACGCGTCACCCGAAAGCGTCTGATCGTCGGTCACCGCGTTCAGATAGGGTCCGGCATTCAGCGAATGGTTGTAACTGGTGATGGCGAGGCGCACCGAGCCGTCCCTCGCGCGGTCATCCGGCAGCAGCTCGTCGAAAGCTGCATTCGCCGCCGTCTTCAGCAGTGGTAGACGGTTGGAATCGTTCATCGATCCGGACACGTCGAACACGAAGGCCACGTCGACCACGCCGATCCCGTAAGTAGAGGTGGCGCTCACGCCGAAGCTCATCTCGTCATGACCGATCAGCTGCGTCAGGTAAGTCGGTTGCTCGCACCGCACCGATCCGGCAATATCCTGGCTGAGTTCATCGAATGACACCGTTACCGGCGCGCAGACAAGTCCGCCGCCCTGTTCTCGGAACATCGAGGCGGCGTATTGCTGAACATCCGCGACTACCGACTCGGCGTTCATCCCGCGCTGGCGCTGCAGTGCGCCGGCGAGCACGGCGGAGTCGAGCGCGGCCTGGACCTTGGACTTCTGACGCAGCGTATTCTGCGTATCGATGGAAATACCGACGAGCGCGAGCAGGACGGGGATCACGAATGCTGAAAGCATCATGATGTTGCCGCCATCGGCGCGGCCGAAGTTCGGGCGTATGTCTGGCAGTCGCGTGTTCATGACGGGCCTTCTGACGCCGTATTCAGAACCGGCTTACTTGACGAGGCGGACTTCGTTGATGTCGCGGCCGATCTGGTTGAAGACCGAGATCAGTTCAGCCGACCCAGACGCGAAATAGGCGTACTGTGTACTGGTCGCACAATTGATCAGCGCATTGCGCAGCGCGGTCGAACTGCCGACTTCGAAGCCCACGGTGTAGACCTTGATGCCGGCCTGCTTCATCGCTGTGCAGTATTGCGCGACCTGAGCCGTCGAGTTGCCGTTCTCGGATTCACAGTTGATCCGGTCACCCATATTGTAGCTGGATCTCGACAGGACGCCTTGGCAGAAAGATGAGTTGAACTCGCCATCTGTCATGAAGACCGCAAACTTGTGCAGCTTCGGCCGGCCATAGGCAGCTGGGCGGCTATCTGCCGGGAAGATTGCGCCGAATTGGGGCGACAAAGCATAGAATCCCCAGGCTGCGCCCATGTGCCCGGCAGTGGAACCGCCGGCCGTCATGGCATTTATCTGGTTTTTGAGCAGGGTCTTGTCGGCCGTTAGCGGAATGAGTAGGCTTAAGGGACAGGGGTTCGACGGAGACAAATATCCGCGACCCACATAAGCGGTTGAAGCGGCGACATCCGTATAGGCGTTGGCGCCGGTCCGTTCCGTCGCACAGGGGGTGATCGGATGCAGCCGCTGGGCGCCGGACCGGTTCGTGAAGCGGAAGAACTGGCAGCCTGGAGCCGTGCAGAAAGCGGTACCACCATTCGTGTAGGCGCCGAAGTTCGGCCCGGTCGTGCTGTCGAGCGAAAACGTGTTCTCTGTAACGTTGGAAACCACCCAGGTCTGGTGAGTTGTCCGATTGATATTCGTCATGCCGTTCACGCCCGTGATGTGGACATGATCGCCATTCGCGAGCCCGTGCCCGTTCGAGGTCACAGTCACTTCGCAGTTCGTGTTGATGCACTTCCGGATGATGCCGCCGCCGGTATAGTTCGAATAGCTGGAGCTGTTGGTGCTCTGCAGGCGGAAGGTGTTGGCGGTTACACTCGCCACTGTGAACACTTTGTTGTTGACCTGGGTCATGCCGGACACGCCGCTGATCCAGACCCGGTCGCCGTTCAGGAAACCATGCGCGTCCGACGTCACGACCGCCGGGTTGGCCATGGTGATGCCGGTGATCGATTTCTGCGCGCCGACCTGCCAGCTGGCGCCCGTGATCGGTGTGCCGCCGGTTATAGGTCCGCGAACATCTTCCGCATACGAGCCGACGTTAACCGCAACAGCATAAGGCACCATTGCCACCTTGGAATAGTACGGCGCCTGCTCGTCCTTGACGACGATGTCCACGAGGTCCCTTGATGCCGCCTTCAGCGCCGTAATCCGGCTACCCGACATCGAACCCGTGATGTCAAGGATCATGGCGACTTCGATATCGGCGCCGCCTTCGACGGCGTCAGAGCGCACGGTTACGCCGACATGGTCGCGGCCCATGATCTGGGCGATCGTGGTGTTCACCGAAATGCGGGTGATCAGCGAAATCTTGCCTTCATCGTCCTGGCTGAGTTCGTATTCGATCTCGCGGCCGAGGTCCGATTCAAGGTGGTTGAGGTGGGCCTCGATCACGCCGCGCCGCTCGTCAGCGGTCATGAACGCATCGTGTGCGGCGGCCAGGGCCGCAGCGTCGGTGGCCATTTGCAGCTTGTGCTTCTCGACCATCACCCGCGACATGTCGATGGCGAAGCCGACCAGCGGAAAGATGACAAGGCAGGCCAATGCAAACAGCATGGCCACATTGCCCTTTTCACTGCGGACCAGACCCATCGTCCGGCGTGCAACTGCGTTTTTGGTACCCATAGCCCAGCGTCCTCTTGGCGGATTTCCGCGCAATACTTGGAAGCGGTTATGACAGAACGGGCTTGCAGGACGGTTTCCGCGAACGGAGCAATTGTTGCTGGTGCGCTAGGGTCTGGTTAACCTATAATTTACCGATTCGCGAGGAACCGGCATGCAGCAATATCACGCTCTTCTGCAGGACATACTACAGAACGGGCACGACCGCGGAGACCGCACAGGCGTCGGCATCCGCGGCGTCTTCGGGCGCCAGATGCGGTTCGACCTGGAAAAAGGGTTCCCGCTGCTGACGACCAAACGTCTGCACGTACGCTCTATCATCATCGAGCTGCTTTGGTTCCTTCGCGGGGAAACAAATATTGCCTGGCTGAAGGAAAACGGCGTCTCCATCTGGGATGACTGGGCCGATGCAAACGGCGATCTCGGCCCCGTCTATGGCAAGCAGTGGCGCAGCTGGGCGGCGCCGGATGGCCGCACCATCGACCAGATCCAGTGGGTACTGGACGAGATCCGCAGCAATCCGAACTCCCGCCGCCTGATCGTGTCGGCCTGGAACCCGGCCGACGTCAACGACATGGCGCTGCCGCCGTGTCACTGCCTGTTCCAGTTCAACGTGATTAACGGCCGCCTGAACTGCCAGCTCTACCAGCGCTCGGCGGATGTCTTCCTCGGCGTGCCCTTCAACATCGCCTCCTATGCGTTGCTGACCCATATGATGGCCCGCGCCACCGGTCTGCGCGCGGGCGAGTTCGTGCACACGTTCGGCGACACGCACCTCTACCTGAACCATCTCGAGCAGGCCGAACTGCAGCTGACCCGCGAGCCGCGCCCGCTGCCCGCCCTCTGGATGAACCCGGACAAGACCGATCTCTTCGGCTGGTCCTATGAGGATTTCCGGATCGATAATTACAACCCGCACCCGCACATCAAGGCCGCCGTCGCGGTCTGACGCACCGGCCTATTCGCCGGTTAGCGTGCAGCGTACCGTGCCGCCGGTCTCCACCGCGATCGACAGGTATTCGTCAAACTCGGTGCAAATCACCGATGCCTGCGCCGCATAGGCCCGCACGGGGAATACCATCACCCGGACCCGGGCATCGCCGGCCACCTCACGCGCCACCCGCGCCGCATCGACCTGGCCCTTGAGCGTCAGAGACCTCGCGCCCGGATCGATGGTCACCATCTCGCCGCCCAGCCAGACCCCGAGGTCCGGCTCAAGACCCTCCATGCCGGGATCCTTCGGCGGGCCGTAATAGTCCGCCGAAACACCGAGGTCCGCATTCGCCTCGCGCAGCTGCGCTAGGGCGCCGTCGCTGAAGGTCACATCGAGCCGGAAGGGCAGGGAGACCATTGTCGGTTGATAGACAGGCGCGGCGGGCTTGGCCGCCGCCTGCACCTTGGACGCTGGCGCAGACTTTGCCGGCCCGTCGTCCTTCGCGAAGGTTCCGCAAGCGGTCAGCAGCGTGGCTGCGAACGCGGCGAGTCCAGATTGGAGCCGATGTGCCATCGATCGATATCCCCTGAGAATGCCTGACAGGAATTGATACGAAAATGAGAAGGCCTAAAAGGCCTTTTCGGGTGCGTCCTGTCTTGCCGTATCGGCGCCCGAAGGCAAGTCCGGCCTTGCTGCTTGCTCGCCCGGGCGAACCACCAGGCTAAGCCTCGTGCGGATTGATCAACCCGGCATCTTCGCGCCGCCGGATGATCGCCGATACGATCACTGCGCCGACCATCTTGCCGATCACAAACACGATCCAGTTCCAGATGTGGAGCGAATTGCCGGGCTCCATGCCCAGCTCCATCTGTTTGGCGAGGTCGGCCCCATACAGGAACACCGTCGTATCGACCGGCGCCGCCAGCGCGCTCGACAGGAGGATCCGGGTGGACAACCGGTATTTGGTGAAGGTGAACATCAGCCAGTCGACGAATTCCGAAATCGCGAAGGCAATCCCGCTCGCCAGCGCAATCACCGGCCAGGCATAGAAAAACGACCAGGCGACCGCGATCGCCATCAGGATCAGCACCCTGTGCCCCATCTCGCGCTGCACGAAATCGCGGATCACGAACACCATCCCGGTGACCATTGTCATTGGATGCAGCGACACGCCCTGCGGAAAGGTTGCGCTCTCGCCCGGCGCCACGATGCCGAATTCCGGAATGATGCCGAAACTCCAGTTCAAGAAGGGGATCAGCACCACATAGAGAAGCGCCCAGGCCCGCCCCTGGAGGAACCAGATCGCCGCCACGGTCAGCCCGAGGGCGCCCAGCGCCGGCCCCAGCAGGCCGGGTTGTCCGTTGGTCAGCACCGAAGCGATATCGAAGCTCATGCGCGTTGCCGTTCCGCTGCGGCAAATGAACCTTCGGCTGCGATTGTAGGTTGCCTTGAGCTGCCCGCGCGGCGCATGACGCGACGCTCCACATAGTTATAGTTAACAGCGCCGGGGATGGTGCGTGCTGCACCCATCCCGAGGCCGCCCGGAACCACGCCCATGATAGAACCCATCCGGCTCAGCCTCATTGTCGCCCAAGGCCGAAATAGAGTGATCGGCAGCGCAGGGCAATTGCCATGGCGCCTGAGAGACGATCTGGCACATTTCAAACGCACCACGATGGGCGCGCCGGTCATCATGGGCCGAAAGACCTGGGAAAGCCTGCCCAAACGTCCGCTGCCGGGCCGTCCGAATATCGTGATCAGCCGCGACTGGAATTATGACGCGGCCGAAGCACGCGTCTATTCCAATGTCTCGCCCGCAATCAACGCCGCCAAGGCGATGGCCCTGCGCGCCGGGCAGGCGGAAGTCTTCATCATCGGCGGCGCGGCCATCTACGAACTAGCCCTGCCGATGGCCGACCGGATCTACCTGACCGAAGTCGATGCCTCGCCCGAGGGCGATGTCTTCTTCCCGGCGGTCGACACGGCCAGCTGGTCGGTCTCGTCGATTGCCCGCGTCGAAGCGGGGGACGGCAATGATCACGCTTTCACGCTGCGTGTGCTCGACCGAGTGACCGCGCCGGCCTGATTGGGCCTGCCCCTGCGGGAGCGGTGGACGCTCCTGCGCCTGAGGCGTAACTTTCGGCAAAACAAGCCGGGAGGAAGATCATGGACTTCGAAGTGGTTGCAAGCGGTCTCGGCTTTCCCGAAGGCCCGGTCGTCATGGAAGATGGCTCGATCCTGCTCGTCGAAATCCAGAAAGGCTGCATCAGCCGCGTCTGGAACGGCAAGCATGAAGTGGTCGCAACGCCTGGCGGCGGCCCCAATGGCCTCGCGATCGGGCCAGACGGCGCGCTCTATTGCTGCAACAACGGCGGCTTCGAATATCACGAGGTCGGCGGCCTCACGATCCCCGGCAATTGCCCGCCCGACTATTCCGGCGGCCGGATCGAGCGGATTGACCTGTCCACCGGCAAGGTCGAACGCCTGTACGAAGAGGTGGACGGCAACAAGCTGCGCGGCCCGAACGACATCGTCTTCGACAAGGAAGGCGGCTTCTATTTCACCGATCTCGGCAAGGGCTTCTCCCGCCACCGCGACCATGGCGGCGTCTACTATGCCAAACCGGACGGGTCCTTCATCAAGGAGATCGACTACCATCACGTCTCGCCCAACGGCTGCGGCCTCTCGCCGGACGGCCACACGCTCTACTTCGCTGACACGATGACCGCCCGCCTCTGGAGCTTCGCGCTCACCGGCCCAGGCGAATACACGCCGCACAAGCCGCCCTTCCTGCGCGGCCGCGTGATTACCGGCCAGACCGAGCTGTGCTATCTCGACTCGCTCGCCGTCGCCGCCTCCGGAAACATCTGTGTCGCGACTATCCTGAAGAATGGCGGCATGGGCGGCATCACCACCATCCGCCCGGACGGCCATTCCAGCTTCACGGAAATCGCCGACCCCTTCGTCACCAATATCGCTTTCGGCGGAAAGGACATGCACGACGCCTGGATCTGCGCTTCTGGCACTGGCCAGATCATCAAGACACGTTGGCCGGAAGCGGGGTTGAAACTGAATTACAACTGTTGAAACTACTCACCTGCAACGCCCGGCCATGGCAGGTATTGCAAAAGGTTGGACCTTAAAATGCGTAACGGCTTGATCGGGATGAGGTTTATCGCTCAAGCTTCGCGTATCCGGTAGATGCAGGTTTGCGCTTGTGCGTCGCCAAACCGCGTCAACCCGTCGCAACCGTGCATTCAGGATGGCGACTGCCTCTGAGCCATTCTCATTATTTATCACGCTGTATCGGTTCTCTCTGGTCTGCTCTCCCAGTGAGCGAGGGACGGATGCCGCATGTGGCTAAGTATACACCCGGCCGGAGTGATGGGGCGTAAATTTCGGGAAGAATTTTCACAGCGCGTTGATGCGTCTACGGATTTTGTTTCCGGAAGGGGCGGGTTTTGCCGCGCAAGCGCGGAAGACTCACATGCCCTGCCAAGGCCTAACGCGCGGTGCAGGTGCCCGCGACCTGCCGATAGGGACGGTTGCACTGCCATCCGTCTCCGGATGAGTTCAGGTGCGCGAATGCTGGCACCTTGATCTTCGCGCAGACACCCGCCCTAGCCGCATGCCCGCGCGCGCAGGACCAGCCGGGGCCAGTGGCGCCGTCGGTCAGGTAGGCATTCGCCGGCAAGACGATCTTGGTGCAGGCGCCGCGGTCCGGGCGATAGCCGCGCTCGCAGGCCCAGCCTTCGCCGTGATTGGAATTCGTCAGATAACCGTTTGCCGGAACCTTCACGGCCTTGCAGGCCTGCCGGTCGCGCACAAAGCCGCGTTCACAGTCCCAGCGCGTGCCGGAGCCGTCGAGAAACCCGTTCGCCGGAACGATGACCCGCGCGCAGGTCTCGCCGGAGCGGTCGTATCCGTAGTTGCAGTCCCAGCCCGCGCCGTAGGAAGAGCCCGTGAGATGGGCATTCGCAGGCAGCGCAACTTTCACACAGGCATTCCCGGCGGCCTGAAAGCCCTTGTCGCAGGCCCATCCGCCGCCATTGGGCTTCTCGGCGGCATTTGCCGGTAATCCGGATACGGATGTCTGCGTCTGGGCTAACGCCGAATGGGAGAACAGGGCGGCGCAGGCCGCCAAGCAGACGAGGCCGGCCATCACCGAGGGCAGGCATCTGAGCCAGCTCCAGCCGGGCCGTTCGCCGGTCAGGTTGATGAAGGGCAGGCCGAGTTTCGCGCGAAAGGCAGTTTCGGCGCGGTCAGTCCTTATGCGGACATCCTCAGGACTTCACAGCAGGAAGCATGCAGCGCAGCACACGCGGCGCGGACGGCGGCGCATAACGTTTGCGCGCCGGTTCCTTCTGCTGAACGACCGCAATGGTCTCTGCAACCCGCTCCGCATTGGACGGTTCGAATGTTTCTGATTTGTCGAGTGACATGGCGCGGCCTTTCGGGCGGCGGACATTGCTGTCCTGAGCGCCACGCTTGCGCTCTTTTGTTGAAGCTTGCAAGTCTTTGATTGTATTTATTTTTTTAATTGCGGAGAATCCCTGTCGAATCAGGGTGGGTCAGTCCTCGAAGACAATCTCGGGGGCCGCTCTGGTAACCAACTGGTCCAGAGCGATGGCCACCGTGCGGGCCAGGGACATGAATATGTCCGCAGCCGGACCATTTCCGAGGGCCGCCGGCTTGCCGGCGTCACCCGCTTCGCGGATCGCGGTGAGCATCGGAATCTCCGCCAGAACCGGCAATCCCAGCGCTGCGCCCATCCGGCGCGCCCCGCCTTCGCCCATGAGGTAGTGGCGCACGCCGGCCGGGTCATCAAACCAGCTCATCGTCTCGACGAGACCGATCACCGGCACATGCGTCTTGGCAAACATCGCCGCCCCGCGCCGCACGTCAGCGAGCGCGACTTCCTGCGGCGTTGTGACGATCAGCGACGCCGTTACCGGCACTTTCTGTGCGATCGCCAGCTGCGCGTCGCCCGTGCCCGGCGGCGTGTCGATGATGAGAATGTCGAGCGGCGCCTCCGGCGTGCCCCATTCGGCATCGTTCAGCAGCTGAGTGATCGCCGACATCACGATCGGCCCGCGCCAGATCATCGGCGAATCCGGATCGGACAGATAACCGATCGACAAGGTCTTCATCCCGTGCGCGTCCACCGGTACCAGCTTCTTGTTCCCGGAGGTCGCAGGCTCGGCGTCCACCGTGCCCATCATCGTCGGGATCGACGGCCCATAGATGTCGGCGTCCAGAAGGCCGACCCGCATGCCGGCTTTCGCCATAGCGGCGGCGAGGTTGACCGCCACGGTGGATTTGCCGACGCCGCCTTTGGCGCTCGCCACGACGAGGATACGGTCAATGCCGGGCACCGGCGTGAGACTTCGGGCCGGCGCCGGCGCACCTTGCGAAATCGCCTCGTCCGACAGTCGCGCACCCTTGGTGACCCGGCGCAGACCCGGCGCGGGGGGGGCAGGGGCGTGACTGCGGCCATGTCCCGGCGCCTTCTCGGCGGTGACCACGCTGCGCACGGCTGTAATTCCTGGAATCCGGCTCGCATAATTTTCTGCTTCGATCCGCCGCGCCTCGGCAGTGCCAGCATCGCCGCCCTCGGCGCGGATAACCAGAAGCGCCTTTCCTGCATCATCCACCGAGACCGATTCCAGCCAGTCTGCCGCCCCCAGAGCCTCCTTGACGGCGGCGGCCAGCTTCTCGCGTGTCTTCTGTCTTGACCCAAACATGGCTTTTCGCGGCAGTCCTTTGATCCATTATATATGCCGCCTACTCGCGCCGGGGGCGAAACTGCAAGCTTCTGGTTAGGAAGTTGCGTCATTTTCACCGGTTAGAACGGCCGATTCGGCGTGCACACGTCGGCAGAGCGCCTATATAGGCCCCACTCGAAGAATTCAGGAGGCTTCATTGCCCTGGGAAGACAATACTAAAGGTTCCGGCCCCTGGGGCGGCGGCAGCAGCGGCTCGGGCGGCGGGGAGGGCGGCTCGCCGTGGAACCGGCCCGGCAGTGGCGGCGGCCA
>JBGTKN010000438.1:0-7145 GCA_041744615.1 Hyphomonas sp.
TCGCGGAGTTTGTCGCAGAGGGCCGCCACGGCGAGATGCGCTGGATGGAGGACACCCTCGCCCGTCGCAGTGCGCCCACCGCCATGTGGCCTCAGGCCCGCTCCGCCCTCGTGGTCGCAATGAACTACGGACCCGATCACAATCCGCTGAAAACGCTCGCCGAGCGCGAGACCGGCAACATCTCCGTCTACGCCCGGGGCAGGGACTATCACGACCTGATAAAATCCCGTCTCAAGCGGCTTGCAGGCGAACTCGCACAGCTTACCGGCGCGGATGTCAAAGTCTTCGTCGACACCGCCCCGCTGATGGAGAAGCCGCTAGCCCGGAAGGCCGGCCTCGGCTGGCAGGGCAAGCACACGAACCTCGTCAGCCGGGATCTCGGCTCCTGGTTCTTCCTCGGCGTGGTCCTCACCAGCGCGGCCCTGGCGCCGGACGTGCCCGGGCCCGATCATTGCGGCTCCTGCCGCGCCTGCCTCGACATCTGCCCCACGGCAGCTTTCCCCGCGCCCTACCAGCTCGATGCCCGCCGCTGCATCTCCTACCTCACCATCGAGCATGCCGGCCCCGTCCCGCGCGAATTCCGGACCGCGATGGGCAACCGCATCTATGGCTGCGACGATTGCCTCGCCGTCTGTCCCTGGAACAGGTTCGCCTCCGCCGCCTCCGAGTCCGCCCTGTTCGCCCGGGCGGAGCTGAAATCGCCGGGCCTCGACGAACTCGCCTCGCTGGACGATGCGGCCTTCCGCGAAGTCTTCTCCGGCTCCCCCGTCAAACGCTCGGGCCGGGACCGCTTTGTGCGCAATGTCTGCCTCGCCATGGGCAATTCCGGCAGCGCGCGTCTGACGACCAGCCTGCTGCCGCTACTGGAGGACGCAAGCCCCCTCGTGCGCGGCGCGGCGGTCTGGGCGCTCGCTCGCCTTGATCCTGCCCGCTTTGCCGGGGAAAAGGCGCGGCGCCGCGATGCGGAACATGATACCAGCGTGCAGCAAGAATGGGATCTCGGGGCATGACCGACACCGCGCCGAAGACGACGCCGAATCCGGACAAGCCGAAGCGCGACGTGCCGTTCTGGCGCCATCTCCTCGTGCGCCTCGTTCAGGCCGGCATCGTCCTCTTCCTGCTCTTCCATCTCTATGCGCTGCTCCTCAGATTCATGCCCGCGCCCGGCACCATCCTCATGACCCAGCGCGGAATGCAGGGCGAGGACGTTCGCCGCGACTGGACCAGCCTCGACAATATCTCGCCCCATCTCGTGCTCGCCGTCATCAGCGCCGAAGACGCGAAATACTGCGAACATGGCGGCATCGACTGGGACGCCATCGAACAGGCGCGCGAATGGAACGCGAAAAATCCCGACCGCAGCCGCCGCGGCGGCTCCACCATCAGCCAGCAGACGGCCAAGAATGTCTTCTTCTGGAATGGCGGCGGCATGCCCCGCAAGGCCGGCGAAGCCTGGATGACCTATGTCATCGAGGCCGTCTGGGGCAAGCGTCGCATCATGGAAGTCTATCTCAACGTGGCCGAATGGGGCGACGGGATCTTTGGCGCCGAAGCCGCCGCCCAGGCCCGTTTCGGCAAATCCGCCGCCGATCTCACCCCGCTCGAGGCCGCCCGCCTCGCCGCCGTCCTTCCGTCCCCCAACAAATGGAGCGCCGACAAGCCTGGCCCTTATGTGAGGAAGCGCACCGGCTCCATCCAGTCGCGCATGCGCGTCGTTGCCAATGAAGGCTACGCGGCCTGCGTCCTCGGCGACGATTTCCGTTCCACCTTGCCGAAGCCGGAGAAGGGCGACACCCCGCGTCCGCCGCCGGTCCTTGAAGACCTGCCGGACGCGCCCGATGAGGGCGAGGAAGCCATCGGCGACGCCGCGGCCGAAGACGAACCGGCGGTCAACGAGAATGATGTCCTCAACGACATCCTCAACTCTGCGGATGAGACCTTCAACAGCGAACCCCTCCCGGAACCGGCACCTGAACTCCCCACAGAGGAACCCCCTGCCGAAGAGCTTCCCACCGAACCCGCCCCCACTGATCCGCCCGCGGATGAAGGCGGCCCGGCATTGCTGACGCCGGAGTAGGCCCAGTATCGAGCCTCACTGCGTGCTCATCCCGTTCATCGCGCAGGCCGTCACTGCGCGATAAAAAGTGTGAATGAATGAGAAAGGCTGAGAGATAGTCGGCATCGAATATGGGCTGCATCGGGCTTCGTTTCTTTTCGCTACATCTCAGCGCACGGAGTTATACCCCCAGCATCAACTCACTTCAAAAAAGCTTCCCAATGAAAAGACCCTCCCCTCCCACGACCAATGGCCGTGGGAGGGGAGGGTCTTCGCCAATCAAGACAATGCTGCCCTAAACCGGATCGTACGGGAACACGCTCGTCGTCGCGCCAAGTCCGAAGAAACTGCCGCTCATCGCCGGGAAGCAATGGTCGATCAGCGTTTCCGGCGTCCAGCCTTCCAGACGCGCCAGAGATTTCACCGGACGCGGCTGGTCGAACAGGATGACCTCGTTGCCGCGCACGCCGAAGATCTGCCCACTGACATGTGCCGCCGTATCGGCGCAAAGCGCGACGCCCAGCTGCGCCACCTGGTCGGCCCGCATGCCGTTCTTCATCCGCTCGACCCGCTGCGCACCGGCTTCGTCCTTTACCGGAATCGAGGCGATCATCCGTGTCCAGGCAAAAGGAGCGATGATGTTTGAGCGCACCTTTTTCGCTGCGCCCTCCATCGCCACCACGCGACTGAGGCCCGCGATGCCGAGTTTCGCGGCGGCATAGTTTGCTTGTCCAATGTTTCCGATGAGTCCGGAGGTAGAGGTGAAGAGCACGAAGGAACCACGCTCGTTCTCGCGGAAATACTCAATCGCCGCGCGCGTCACGTTGAAGGAGCCATGCAGGTGAACGTCGATCACGCCCTTCCAGTCGGCTTCGCTCATCTTGTGGAACATGCCGTCGCGCAGGATGCCGGCCGGGTTGATGATCGCGTCCAGCCGGCCATAGGTGTCCAGAGCCTGCGTCACCATGCCGGCAACGGCTGCATAGTCCGTCACGCTCTCGGAGTTGGAGACCGCCTCGCCGCCGGCTTTCCGGATTTCCGCAGCGACAGCTTCAGCTGGACCCGCCGAGCCTTCCTCGTCGCCCTTCAGGCTGCCGCCGAGGTCGTTGACGACCACCTTCGCACCCTCGCACGCCGCCAGCAGGGCGCATTCCTTGCCGATGCCGTTGCCGCCGCCGGTGACCAGCACCACTTTTCCGTCCAGAACACCCATGGTTTCTCTCCCGTTTGTCTCGCATTTGTTTCGGGCCGGGACACTATCGCCCCCGCCACGCGCTGCAAGGGCAGGGCAGGCGAAAATCAAGGTTTGAATTGCCGCGCCCAAAGGGCTAGCTAGCCGTCATGACGCGCACCTTCCAAGCTATCATCTGGGATTTCGGCGGGGTTTTCACCTCCTCGCCCTTCGAAGCCTTCAACCGCTACGAAGCTTCTTCCGGTCTGCCGGTGGATTTCATCCGCACCGTCAATTCCATCAATCCGCTGGAGAATGCCTGGGCGAAGCTGGAACAGTCTCAGGTCGATGCGGCGGGTTTCGACGAACTCTTCCGCGTCGAGTCGAAAGCCCTCGGCCATGAAGTGCAGGGCCGTGACATCCTCGGCCTCCTCTCCGGAAGCCTGCGTCCGCGTGTCGTGCATGCGCTGAAGGTCTGCAAGACAAAAGGCAAGGTCGGCTGCATCACCAACAACGCCCCGATCGGCAAGGGCGCCTCGATGACGCAGGATGATGCCAAGGCGAAGGAACTCGCCGCGGTGTTCGACCAGTTCGACCACCTGATCGAAAGCTCCAAGCTGGGCATCCGTAAGCCCGATCCCCGCATCTATGCGCTGATGTGCGAAGCTCTCGATGTCGATCCGACGGCCTGCGTCTATCTCGACGATCTCGGCATAAACCTTAAGCCCGCCCGCGACATGGGAATGGCCACCATCAAGGTCACCAGCGAGGAACAATTGCTGACCGATTTGGAAGCCGTGACCGGCTATGCGCTCCGCTAGCTTCGCCGTTCTCATTGGCGCGCTCTCGCTCGCCGCCTGTTCGCAGGCGGAGCCGGAAGTCGTGTTACCCCTTCCTCCGGTCCCGGATGAACGCTTCACGGGCACGCCGCAGGCTCCGGCGCCGGTCGAGGTCAGCAAGGCCGCCGCGAAGACGCGCGACGAACTGGTCCGCGAAGCGAACAGAGGATCGCTGCGCGGCTTGGGCGAGATCGCTGCGCGCAATCCGGAATTCCGCTCGAATGTCGGGGGCCAGTCGCATGACCGGTTCTGGGATCTGCTCCGCCGCACCGGCGTCGATCCGAACCGGAAACTCCGTGAACTGTTCGAACAGCCTGCCGGCCTGCGCGAAATCGATGGCCAACGCTGGTATGTCTGGCCAGACCTTGCGGCGAAGGACGCCGCTGATCTGATCCCTGAAAAGCTGACCTTCCAGGACCGCCGCCGACTCGAGGAACTGATCCGCGAAGACGGCATCGCCCGTATCCGCGCCGGCGAAGGCTATCCCGGGATGCGCACCGCCATCGCCGAAGACGGCACCTGGATTTACTTCGTACTCGGACAGGACGGGGAGGAATGAACATGAGCAAGAAGATCGGCGCCGCCGCCGCGCTGAAAGCGCTGAAGGGGTGGAAAGCTCTGGACGGAGAACGTGATGCGATTCAGAAGTCCTACAAGTTCGCCGACTTCAAGACCGCCTTCGCCTTCATGTCCGGCGCCGCGCTGAAGGCTGAGCAGATGGACCACCATCCCGAATGGTTCAATGTCTATAACAAGGTCGAGGTCACCCTCACGACGCATGACGCCGACGGCGTCACGCAGAAGGACCTCGAACTCGCCGGCTTCATGGACCAGTTGGCCGGCCGGCTAGCCTAGTCCTTCTTCCAGGCTACGCGGTAGAGATCGAAGCGGCGGTCCTTGAGGTTCTGCACGGCGCCAGCCTGGCGCGCGGTCAGCAGGTCGGTCAGCGACAGATCGGCCAGCGCCACGGTCTCGGTGTTCGGCGGCGTGTCGGCGGCAATGCCGTCGCGCGAGAAGGGGAAGTCCGACGGCGTCAGGATACAGCTCTCGGCATAGTGGATGTCCATGTTCTCGACATTCGGCAGGTTGCCGACGACGCCCGACATGACGACATAGCACTGGTTTTCCACCGCCCGCGCCTGGCAACAGTACCGTACTCGGAGATAGCCCCGGCGCTCATCGGTACAGAAGGGCACGAACAGCAGCAGCGCGCCCTGGTCGACGAGGTGACGGGCAACTTCCGGGAATTCTGAGTCATAACAAATCATCACACCGATCGGGCCGCAATCGGTCTGGATGACGTGGTTGCCCTCGCCGCCCTTGATGTTCCACCAGATCCGTTCGGACGGCGTCGGGTGCAGTTTCTGCTGGGTGTGCACGGAACCGTCGCGCAGGAAGATATAGGCGACATTGTGGATGTCGCCGTCCGGCATCCGCGAGGGGTGCGAGCCGCCGATGATGTTGATGTTGTAGGCGACCGCGAGTTTCTCCATGAAGGCGATGAAGCGGGCAGTGTACTCGGAAATTTTCTCGATCGACTCGATCGGCCCGAGCGGTTTGCTTTCCAGCGAGAGGAGCTGCAGCGTGAAGAGTTCCGGAAAGGTCACGAAGTCGGCGCGGTAATCGGCGGCGATGTCGACGAAGTATTCCACCTGCTGTTCGAACTCGTCAATCGAGGTGATCCGTCGCATCTGGAACTGGACGGTGGCGACGCGCACCCGTTCGGGCAGCGACGTGTCACCGAAACTGGGCTTTGCCTTGATGGTCTCCTGCGCCAGCGGATTGCGCCAGAACATCTGCGTGGCATTGCCGCCGGATTCGAAATCCTCGGGCATGTAATTCTTCAGGACACCGAGGACCTCGAAGCCCTGACGCAGCTGAAAGGACAGGACCGGGTCGCGCAGCTTGGAGTCCTGTACGGCGCGCACATAGTCGCGCGCGTCTGGGTACTGCTTGGCCAGTCGCTGGTAGCCCGGGATGCGGCCGCCGAACATGATGCCCTTCAGCTCGTGCCACTGGCAGAGGTCCTGGCGCATCTTGTAGAAACGTTGACCGATCCGCAGGCGGCGGAACTCGGAATCGACGATTACATCCATGCCGTACAGCATGTCGCCTTCGGGATCATGGCGCGCGGCAAAGCCGCCGCCGGTGATCGCATGCCAGGTGTGGGGCGCCATCGCCACTGCGGAAGAAATGATGAAGGTCACGCAATGGCCGACGATGCGGCCTTCATACTCGGCGACGAATTGTCCGTCCGGGAACTTGTTGATCTGCCCGGCGATCTCGTCGGCGGTATAGCCATAACCGACGCCATAGACTTTCTCATACAGCGGCAGGAGGGCGGCGATGTCCTTCGGCGTGGCGTTCCGAATGACCAGTTTGGATTTGGTTGTACTCATGCGCGCCTCCTAGCGCGGCTCGGTCGGCACACGCAAGACCGCGCGCAGTCCTCCGAGCGGGCTCACCGAGAGCCGGATGTCACCGCCATGCGCGCGGGCGGTGTCGCGGGCGAGGGTCAGGCCGAGGCCGGTACCGGCATCATTCTGGCTGCGGGCGGCGTCCAGCCGGGAGAAGGGACGGAAGGCCTCCTCGCGGCGCTCGGCCGGAATTCCGGGCCCGTCATCATCGACCACGACCTCGGCCCAGTGCGGTCCGTCGATCATCGTCACGCGGGCATGGGAAGCATATTTCAGCGCGTTCGAGACGAGGTTCGTCACCGCACGCTTCAGCGCCAACGGCCGGCCCATGACCGCTATCTTCGACGGCCCGGTCACCGGGATGTGCGGGCCGAATCCCGAAACGGCTTCCCGTGTCACCTGTGCGAGATCGAACAGGGCGGCATCATCGCCTTCCTCGCCGCGCGCGAAGGCGAGGTATTCGTCCAGCATCATAGCCATGTCGTCGAGATCGGATTTCGCCGCGCGGATATCCTCGCTCTCCTCCATCATCGCGAGGGCGAGTTTCAGGCGCGTCAGCGGCGTGCGCAGGTCGTGGCTCACGCCGGCCAGCATGGCGGTGCGCTGGTCCGCGAAAGCGGTGAGGCGGTCCTTCATGTCGATCAGCGCGCGCGCCGCATCGC
>JBGTKN010000439.1:0-2304 GCA_041744615.1 Hyphomonas sp.
AATGCCGGTTTAACTGCGCCAGCAACTCCGGGAGAGTGACATGGGCGCGAAGGTGACACGGATCGGGATTGTCGGGCCGGGGCGGGCGATTGACCTTGGGCTGGCGGAGCGGGTGAGCGCGCTGGCGGGGGGCGCAGCGGAGCTGGTGTTTCATCCGCAATGCTTCCTGCGGGAGGGGCATTTTGCGGGCTCCGATGGTGCGCGGGCGGCGGCGTTTGAGGCGTATGCGAATGATGCCTCGCTGGATGCGGTGTGGTTTGCGCGGGGCGGGTATGGGGCGTGCCGGATCCTGGATCTGGCGTTCGACAATCTCGGCCATGCGGCGCGGCGGAAGACGTATCTTGGATACAGCGATGCAGGCAGCCTGCTGGCGCGGCTGGCACGGGACGGTATTGGGCGTGTGGCCCACGGGCCGATG
This sequence comes from Hyphomonas sp., assembly GCA_041744615.1. Taxonomy (GTDB): domain Bacteria; phylum Pseudomonadota; class Alphaproteobacteria; order Caulobacterales; family Hyphomonadaceae; genus Hyphomonas. The sequence goes on from JBGTKN010000439.1 coordinate 419, forward strand.
CCGGCAGACATTCTGCGGGACGGCGGCGAGGCAGCGGTGCGGCGCGCGCTCGGCTTCCTTACGGGTACGGATGATGGGGCGGGGATTGATCCAGTGACGCTTGCGCCGGGCAGGTATGCGGCGTTCAACATTTCAGTGTTCGCGAGCCTGATCGGCACCGGCTGGCTGCCGAACCTCAGCGGGCATGTGCTGATGCTGGAGGATGTGGGCGAGTATCATTACCGGCTGGACCGGATGATGTTCACGATCACCTCGAACCCGGAGGTGCGGAATGTGGCTGGCATCCGGCTCGGGCGGTGCGGGGCGATTCCCGTGAACGATATCGACTTCGGCCGGAACGAAGAGGAAATAGTGCAGCACTGGTGCGCGCGGGGCGGGATTGCCTATCTCGGCCGCGCGGATATCGGCCACGATGTGGACAACAAGATCGTGGTGTTCGGGGAGCGGGGCGAGCGCGCCTAGAGGTTCTTGACGATGTCCTCGACCATCTTCTTGGCGTCCGCGAGCAGCATCATCGTGTTGTCGTGGAAGAAGAGTTCGTTTTCGATGCCGGCATAGCCGGAGCCCATCGAGCGCTTAATGAAGAGCACGGTGCGGGCGTTTTCCACGTCCAGGATCGGCATGCCGTAGATCGGCGAGGTCTTGTCGGTTTTGGCGGCGGGGTTGGTCACGTCGTTGGCGCCGATGACGAAGGCGACGTCCGAGGCGGAGAACTCGGAGTTGATGTCTTCGAGCTCGAACACTTCGTCATAAGGCACCTGGGCCTCTGCGAGGAGTACGTTCATGTGGCCCGGCATCCGGCCCGCGACGGGGTGGATGGCGTATTTCACTTCAACGCCTTCAGCCTTCAGCTTCTCGGCCATTTCCTTCAGCGCGTGCTGTGCCTGCGCGACGGCCATGCCGTAGCCGGGGACGATGATGACCTTGGAGGCGTTCTTCATGATGAAAGCGGCGTCTTCGGCGGAACCCTTCTTGTACGGACGATCCACGCGCGCCCCACCCGCAGCCGCGGCCGCATCCTCGCCGCCGAAGCCGCCCAGAATGACAGAGATGAAGGAGCGGTTCATGCCTTTGCACATGATGTACGACAGGATGGCGCCGGAGGAGCCGACGAGGGCGCCGGTGATGATCAGTGCGAAGTTGCCGAGCGTGAAGCCGAGAGCCGTGGCGGCCCAGCCGGAATAGGAGTTCAGCATCGAGACGACGACCGGCATGTCGGCGCCGCCGATGGGGATGATCAGCGTGATGCCTAGGATCAGCGCGAGGACGGTTAGGCCCCAGAAGGCCCACTGGGCCTGGCCACCGCTCATTATGAGGATGACGGTTAGCGCGATGATGCCGCCCGCGAGGGCGAGGTTCAGGACGTGGCGGGCGGGCAGCAGGATCGGCGCGCCGCTCATGTTGCCGTTGAGCTTGGCGAAGGCGATGATCGAGCCAGTGAAGGTGAGCGCGCCGATGGCGGAGCCGAGGCCGAGTTCGATCAGCGAGACCGCCTTGATGCCTTCGATACCCATGATGCCGAAACTGTCAGGCGCATACAGCGCAGCAGCGGCGACGAGCACGGCGGCGAGGCCGACGAGCGAGTGGAAGGCCGCAACGAGCTGCGGCATGTCGGTCATCGGAATCTTGCGGGCGATATAGGCGCCGATGGTGCCGCCGATGGCGACGGCGCCGATCATCAGCGCCCAGGTTGTCGGGTCAAGCTGGTCCCAGATCAGCGCGACAGTCGTGGCGACGGCAATCGACATGCCGATCATGCCGTTGCGGTTGCCCTTCTGGCTGGTCGCGGGGCTGGAGAGGCCGCGCAGCGCGAGGATGAACAGCACGCCCGCGACGAGATAGAGCAGGGGCGCCCAGGTGGATTGAAACTGTTCCACGGGTCAGGT
>JBGTKN010000440.1:0-7530 GCA_041744615.1 Hyphomonas sp.
CCGCCGACCAGCATCAAGATCAGTTCCGGCAGGAAAGCGAGAAGGTCCGCAATAGGATAAACCCGGGTTGCGTATTTCATGCGCCCGCTGAAGCCGCGAAATGCCGGATCAATGCCTGCCACCCAGAGGCGCGCAACGTATTCGAGCGCGAAGATGCTCACGACAGTGATGTTGAACACAGCGAAGACGCGCGCCCAGACGGGCTGCTCACTGAGCGTCGGCTCGGTCTCGAGCGCGAGGAACAGAAAGGACAGAAGCACGAGGCCGACGATGCAGAGGTTCATCAGGGAGATGCCCGACGCGCGCGCCTCCGGCACAAGTTGCCGATAGAGCCAAGCTTTCATCCTCGTCCCGCCCCTGCTGGCGCTATCCGCGCAATACCCCGCCCGTCCCTTTTGACACGGAAGCAATGACGCGGTCCATGATCGCCTGGATCTGGTCGTCCTTCAGCGCCTCGCGCGGCTGGATCGTCAATTCGAACGCCACTGATTTCTTGCCCTCGGGGACGCCTGGACCCTGATAGACATCGAACACGTCGACCTTTGCGATCAACAGCTTTTCCGCGCTTTGCGCATTTTTCACCAGCTCGCCCGCGGCCACGGACGCATCCACCACAAAGGCAAGGTCGCGCCGGATCGGAGTCAGGTCGGCGCGTTCCAGAACCGGCTTCGTCTTGGTCGCCTTCGCCTTCATCACCGGCAATGCATTGAGGTTCAGTTCGAACGCGTAGACCGGGCCATCCACGTCCAGCGCCTTCAACACACCGGGATTCAGCGCGCCGAAATTGGCGATCGTCATCTTCGGGCCGAGCTTGAGGCTCGCCGACTGGCCGGGATGCCAGTGCGGCTGCGTGGCGGCGGCGACGTGGAACTTGTCCGGCGCCTGGCCGAGCGCGGCGAGCAGGGCGAAGAGGTCTGCCTTGGCGGCGAACGCATCATAGGGTTGCACACCTCCCTGCCAGTGCCGCTGGGCCGAGGGCTGGACGAGACCGGCAATGACCGTACGCTGATCTTTCGGGCCGTCGCCCAGATAGATCGGTCCTGCCTCGAAGAGACGAATGCTGCGCTCGCCGCGATTGGCGGCGCGCTGGGCGGCCTGCGCGAGGTTTGCGAGCGCGGTGGGGCGCATGTAGTTGAGTTCGCTGGCGACCGGGTTCGCCACCGTCAGCGCTTCGTCTATCTTGCCGAAAAGGCCGGCATGTTCCTTCGCCATGAAGCTCCAGGTGACCGCCTCGAGGAAGCCGCGCGCGGCCATCGCCCGGCGGGCAATCGCGACGCGCGACTGGCGGGTGGCGGCGACGCCCTGTTTCATGCCTTCGGCCATCGGCAGCGAAGTGGTCGGCAGCTGGTCATAGCCGACGAGGCGGGCGATCTCTTCTACAATGTCCGCAGACCTATCAATGTCAAACCGGTGCGAAGGCGGTAAAAGGTACCAAGCGTCGCCCGCATCCTCGATGTCGATTTCCAGGTCCTTAAGGATACGCTTCATCTCGGCCGGCTTGACGACGAGGCCGGTCAGGCGCTCGACATCGCCGTGATAGAAGGTGACCTTCTGGAGTCGGGCGGGAATACTACCGGCAATGCGTGCTTTGGTGGCCGCGCCGCCGCCGTATTCAAGGATCAGCGCGAGGGCGAGGTTCAATCCGTCCACGCAGCTTTGCGGATCGACGCCGCGCTCGAACCGGTAACGGGCATCGGAATGGATGCCTGTCACGCGGCCGGTGCGGGCCGTGCGCAGCGGATCGAACCAGGCGCTTTCGATGAACACGTCGGTCGTCTCGGCCGAAACCGAGGTTGACACGCCGCCCATCACGCCGCCGAGGCCGATGGCACCGGAGCCATCCGCTATGACGCACATCTCTTCCGTGATTTGATAAGTCTTGCCGTCCAGCGCGTCGAGACTTTCTCCCTTGCGGCCAAGGCGCGCGATGACGGCGCCAGAAAGCTTGGCGGCGTCATAGACGTGCAGCGGACGCGCGCGGTCCAGCGAGACATAGTTGGTGATATCGACCAGCAGGGACCGCGGCTGAAGACCGGCGGCCTTGAGGCGTGCCTGCATCCAGTCCGGGGACGGACCATTGGTGACACCGCGTACCAGAGCGCCTGCGAACATCGGGCAGGCTTCGGGCGCCTCCAGCTTGATCTCGATCGGGCAATCGCCGTTTCCCGGCACTTTCTTCGCGTCATTGCGCAGGAAACGGCCGGCGCCGGCCGCTGCGAGGTCGCGCGCTATACCCTGCACGCCAAGCCAGTCGGGACGGTTGGGCGTCACCTCAAAATCGATCACGGCATCTGTCGCGCCGAGTGCTTCGGCGGCAGGCATGCCGACCGTGTAGTTGCCGTCGAGATCAATGATTCCATCATGATCGTCGCCGATCTCGAGCTCACGCGAGGAGCACATCATGCCATGGCTCTCCACGCCCCGAATGGCGCGCGGCTTCCTGTCGAGCGCCATGTTCAGGCCCGGTATCCAGGTGCCGAGCGGCGCATAGATCGCAGTCATGCCGGCACGCGCGTTCGGAGCGCCGCAGACGATCTGCTTGAGCCCGTCGATCGTCTCGACGGTGCAAACGCGCAGCTTGTCCGCCTGCGGATGAGGCTCGGCTTCCAGCACCTTGCAGACCGTGAACGGAGCCAGCGACTTCTTCGGATCGGTCACATGCTCCACCTCGAGACCTGCCTTGCCCATGAACCCGAGGATTTCATCGAGCGAGGCCTTTGTGACGAGATGGTCGCTCAGCCAGGAAAGGGTGAATTTCATCAGCTGAGTCCTCCGCTCACGGAGGGTGTGATCCATGGCGAGAAGCCGTAGTGCCGCGTCCATTGCGGATCGGCTTCGAAGAAGGGTCGAAGGTCCGGCATGCCGTATTTCAGCATGGCGAGACGGTCGACGCCCATTCCGAAGGCAAAGCCCTGGTGGACCGCGGGGTCAAGGCCGCAATTGCGCAGCACATTCGGATGCACCATTCCGCAGCCGAGAATCTCCAGCCAGTCCGTACCCTTGCCGATTTCGACCACGCCGCCGGCGCGGTGGCATTGCACATCCACTTCGGCCGAAGGCTCCGTGAACGGAAAGAAGTGCGGGCGGAAGCGCGTCGTCGCGTTGTCTACCTCGAAGAACGCCTTCAGGAAGTCCTCGAGACAGCCTTTGAGGTGTCCCATGTGTATGCCCTCCTCGATGACGAGGCCTTCGACCTGATGGAACATCGGGGTATGGGTTGCGTCCCAGTCATTGCGGAAAACGCGCCCCGGCACGAGGATCCGGATCGGCGGTTTGTCCGTCATCATGGTCCGCACCTGCACCGGACTCGTATGGGTACGGAGCACTTTCGGGAGCGCGTTCTCGCCCTGCCGGAGGAAGAAGGTGTCATGTGTCTCGCGCGCCGGGTGACCTTCGGGGAAGTTCAGCGCCGTGAAATTGTGCCAGTCGTCCTCGATGTCCGGGCCTTCCACGACGCGGAAGCCCATGTCGCCGAAGATCGCGGCGATCTCCTCGAACACCTGCATCACCGGATGCAGCGCCCCTTCCCCAGCAGAGGGGGCGGCGGGCAGCGTTAGGTCTACCTTTTCGCGCACCAGCTGGGCCTCCAGTGCGAGCGCCTCCAGCGCGCCCTTGCGCGCCCGCACGGCGTCCTCGATCCGCACCTTCAGGGCATTGAGCGCCGGGCCCTTTTCCTTGCGCTCTTCCGGCGCCATAGCGCCAAGCGTGCCCATAAGGCCGGATACGCGGCCTTTCTTGCCGAGCTCGGCCACGCGCACGCCGTCCAGCGCATCAAGGCTGGCGGCGGCCTGAATGGCAGCCAAAGCTTCCTGCTCGATGGATGTAATGTCGGACAAGTGAAGACCCTTCCGGAAAACCAGCGCGCTGTTTAGCGGCCTCTTGTGCCCGCGCCAACCCGCCAGAATCGCAGGTCACGCCGGCTCGTAATGGCGCAAGGCGGCAAAGAAAGTCTCAAAGTCCTTCCACCAAGTGACCGTGTCGCGGTTTCCCTGCAGGTCGAACCGGTCGAAATCGGTATAGCCGACCCGGGGGGCGCCGGGCTGGTTATAGTCAAGGAACAGGGTTTCCCGGTACCATTGGGCGAGCACGATCATCGCCTTTGCCCCGTCGGGGAAATGGGCGGCCTCGTCCGGATTGGCGGGATCGGCATAGTCGGTGATGGTGTCCCAGACCGTGCGCAGGCTCTCGGCCGGAACGAGGTCATTATAGCCGCCGAAGGGCAAGATCACCTGATCGTAGCGGATCGGCGCGGTGCAATCGGGCAGCGGAATGCACAGGCCCGCCACCGAGCCGCCGTTCTGCTGCCGGTAGAGCGCAATCAACAGGTCCGGCAACGCCCGTCCAAGCCGGGCTTCGGCCCGGGTGATGTCATCCTCGCTGAGGCCTTCAGTGAGGGCCGAATAGGCGTCCGCCCAGGCCGCTGCTTCGTGTTCGCTCGCCGAGACCGTGTCTGCCGGGGCGGAGAAGAAAGACTGCAGCGTCACCGGTTGCGGCAGGAGGCGGATCTCTTCGGACAATTGCGCCGCTTCCTCGGTCTTGCCCGTCATCCAGGCCCGAAAGTAGGTCGAGGGCTTGCCTTCGATCCGGTCGACATAGACACCGAGTATCGAAGCGACCGCGCCGATGGCGAGCGGCCAGATCGCGTCGCCCGGCGCGAAGGCGGACACCCCCACCCCGCCGCTGACCAGGGCGCTGAGGCCGAAGCCGATCAGGTAGAGCACCGAGACAAGGAGGAGCTGCACACCGAAATCTGCCGGCAGCTGCAGCCAGTAGCGGCGCAGCTTGCCGGTATTGCGGGCGTGACGCCAGGTGCGCAGCTGGCCAAAAAGATAGGCGGCCGTGAATCCGGCGCCGAGGAAGGGCAGGATCCAGGGTGAACGCTGAAGCATGCCGGCTGTCAGCGCAAACAGGACCAGGCCAACGCCCAGCCCGATTCGTAATGCTCCGCTCAACTTCGACACGCCCATGAAAAAAGCCTCCCGTGACACGAGGGTCCGCGGGAGGCTTAATTCAGTCACTGGCGCAGGGCCAGCGGGCGCGGTCAGATTACGGGCGGGCAGCTTTCTTGCGGGCGTTGCGGGCTTTCTTGGTGTTGCCAAAAATGCCGATGTTGGCGCGCTTGCTCAGGTTGGCCGTCCATTTCGAGTTGCGGCGCTTGACGCGCGGCTTCTTGCTCGGGTGAAGAACGGCACTTGGGGACTTGCTCATCTGTCGATCTCCTAGGCGAGGGCGGATTTGGCTTGGGCGACGAGCGCGCCGAAAGCCTCGGGCTCGCGCACGGCGAGGTCGGCCATGACCTTGCGGTCAACTTCGATGCCGGCCTTGGTCAAGCCATTGATAAAGCTGGAATAAGTGAGGTTTTCGTCATGGATTCTGACGGCGGCATTGATGCGTTGGATCCAGAGGGAGCGGAACGAGCGCTTTTTGACCTTGCGGCCAACGTAGGCGTATTCGCCGGCTTTCCAGACGGCGGCGACGGCGTTGGAGAATGTATTCTTGCGGCGGTTGCGGAAGCCCTTGGCCTGCTTCAGGATCTTCTTGTGGCGGGCGTGGGCGGGTACTTTGGCGCGGGAACGGGGCATGGTTGCCTCCTGTCAATTCGTGTTCAAGATCAATGGGCTGGAAGTTACAGGCCGTAAGGCAGGTACTTCTTGACGCGGGCTTCGTCCGCCTTCGCGCCGACGGACGTGCCGCGGTTCTGACGGATGTATTTGGCATTGTGGCTGATCAGACGGTGGCGTTTGCCGGCCACACCATGCTTCAGCTTGCCTGTCGCAGTGATCTTGAACCGCTTTGCAGCGGCCTTCTTGGTCTTCATCTTCGGCATGTTTTTCTCCTCAAACTGTAGAGCTCACACCAGTTCTGGCGGCCCAGGATACACGGACAGTGGGGCAATGCCGTCGCCCCGGAGTCCGGAAGTGGCGGCTTATGAAGGAGGCGCGCCGCAGAATCAAGGGGGCGCGGCCGAACGTGTGCACCCGTTCCGGCAAATGCCTGGCTGCGGCCGGTCCACAAACCGTGCAGAAGCCATGTGGACACGTGTGAACGGCTCCGCCTGAGAGGCGCGCCGCGCCCCCAGCGACTTCCTCCAATCCGGGCCCGCAAACCTGCCCCAAAAACGTGGCCGGCGGACGGACCCCGGCCCCCTGCCCTCCGACGGCGGCGGGGCATCTCGGCACTAGTATATGTTTAATCACTCACTGGATGGATGGCCGCCTTGCTCTTGGGGCGTCGGATTTCGGCCTGTGGGGCGCACAGCGACTCCGCCTGGACGCCAACAGGCGTTCAGTTTTTTATTCCGTAGGCGGTGCGATGCGGCGTTCGGCCTTGATCCACCCGCTGGGGGCGCGTGATGAGGTGCGGAGTATTCCGGACGTTCGCAGCGGAAAGCAGTTGTCCCTCGCCTGCCCTCAGGCCTCGAGGCTTCTGCGGTCCATCTTGAGGGTGACGATGACGCCTTCCTCGGCCCAGTCGCAGGAGATGCTGCCTCCGAGCTGGGCGGACATGGCGCGGTTGATCAGCTTGCTGCCGAAACCGCCCTGCCCTGTGGGGCTGGCGACAGGGGGGCCGCCGCGTTCGGTCCAAACGACGACGACCTCGTCTTCATGCGATGGGGAGGAGACATCGAGCGTGCCTTCATCCGAGGACAGCGCGCCGTATTTCAGCGCGTTGGTGGCCAGTTCATGGATGATCAGAGCCAGCGTCGTGGCGGCGGCTTCGCCGACGGCCATGCGCGGAACGGATACACGGATGCGGCCGCTAAAGGCGCCGAGATCGTCATAGGGCGAAAGCAGGACCGATATCAGGTCTCCGAGCAGCGCATCCTTCCTGCCCTGACCGGGCAGCGGGCGGACGAGATCATGCGCGCGGCCGAGCGCGGTGAGCCGGTTGGTCAGCTGGCGGGCCATGTCCTCGGTCGAGGAAGCATTTCGCGAAGTGATTGAGGTCAGGCCCGAGGCGATGGCGAGCAGGTTCTTGACCCGGTGGCTCATCTCGCCGGCGAGCAGCTCGTTGCTTTCCTCGGCCTGCTTGCGGCCGGTGACGTCCAGGAAGATGCCGAACATCGTTCGGTCCAGCATGCCTTCGTCCTCCCCCTGCCCCCGGGCCGAGACCCAGCGGACTTCCTCACCGATCATGATGCGGAAATCGATCTCGTATTGGCCCATGATCGCGCGAGTGGCGGCGAAGGCGGCGCGCACACGGTCGCGGTCGGCCGGGTGGATATGGGCGGAAAGGTCTTCGAAGGTGACTTCGGTCGTATTCGGAACGCCCCAGAGATCATAGGAGCGCTGATCGAGGATCAGCTTGTCGGTATCGACATTCCACGCCCAGAGCGCGACACCCGCACCATCAATGGCGATGCGGAGGTGGCGTTCATTCCAGACAGGCAGGTTCGATCTGGCGGGTGCCATGGATCACGTCTCCTCAGGCCAGCCGCGGGTGGCTTCTGCGAGCCCGGTTTCCAGTTATGGCAGAGACGGTGGAGGCGCAATGTGCGAACGCAGCGCGCATCTGGGCGCGCCGGGCGGC
>JBGTKN010000441.1:0-3308 GCA_041744615.1 Hyphomonas sp.
GGCAGGTGGCAGGCTGCCGGCTCCGGTTTGCGTGGCGCAGGCCGACAACAGCGCCGCTGCCGCAGATGTCATCAGGAAAGTGCGCCGGGACAGCGGGGCAGGGCGGTGCGTCATGAACTTCCTCCCCTCGTGAATGGGCGCGCGATTCAGACTAGCGAACCCGGCCGAGGCATCAAGTTCAGTCGCCTGAGGCGGGTACCGCGCTGCGGCTGACTTCCCGCGCCTCACCCGTGACCGCATCTGCGGCGCTGGCCAGGATCGGATAGCTCACACTGTCCTGGATGAAGGGCGGCACACGGTCATCCTCCAGACCGACCGAAAGCAGGACGGCAAAGAAGACGAGCGCCACGCCGCCCCGGATCACGCCGAAGACGAGGCCGGCGATATGGTCGAACAGGCCGATATCGCCGTTCGTCATGATAGATTTTGATAAGGATTGTCCAAGCCACGCGACAATAACGTAGACAATCAGGAACGCCGTCACCACGAGAATGATATCAGGTGCGAGCGGATGGCTGCCTGCTGGCAGCAAGTCCGCGACCGTACCGTGAAGAAATTTCCGCGCATAGTAGGCGGCGGCCAGAGCGCCGATGAAGGCCCCGAGTGTGGCCAACTCGCGTAGGAAGCCGCGCGCAAACGCCATGAGTGCTGAAATGACGATCACACCCAGCGCGATGCCGTCAAAAGCAGAAATGTTTTCAAGCATTTGCGGCGTCCGGCGCGAGTAGGTCCACGAGCTCGATTAGCCTTGCAATCGGACTGACCGTCAAGCCGCCCTCTGCCGCTGCGCTGTTGTCCGGCCCAAACGCCCGCAGGAATCCCAGCCGCGCCGCCTCTTTGAGCCGCTGATCCATTCTCGGCGCTGCCCGAACCGCCCCGGAGAGGGCAATTTCTCCAAAGAAAACACTGCGCGCCGGCACCGGATTGCCTGACAGTGACGACAGCAGCGCGGCCGCCGCGGCCAAATCTCCCGCCGGCTCGCTTATCCGGTAGCCGCCAGCCACTGAGAGATAGACATCCATGCCCGCAAAGTTCAGACCGCAGCGCGTTTCCAGCACCGCCAGGATCATCGCAAGACGCCCGGAATCGAAGCCGATCACCGAGCGCCTTGGCGTGCCGAACGGGCTCTTGGCAACGAGGGCCTGAACCTCCGCTAGCACGGGCCGGGAGCCTTCCATCGCCGCAAACACGGCGGTTCCGCCGCCTGGTTCTGCATCGGCCGAGAGGAAAAGGGCGGAGGGCTCCTTGGCCGGCGTCAGGCCCAGGGCGTGCATCTCGAAAATGCCGATCTCGTCAGTCGGTCCGAACCGGTTCTTCACCGCCCGCAGGATACGGAACTGGTGGCCACGCTCGCCCTCGAAATAGAACACGGCATCGACCATGTGCTCGACCACGCGAGGCCCAGCAATGGTGCCTTCCTTTGTGACGTGGCCGACGAGGACCAGCGCAGCGCCGGATTTCTTCGCCCAGCGCACCAGCTCCTGCGCGCAGGCACGCACCTGCGCGACCGAGCCCGGCGCAGCTTCGAGCGCGTCGGACCAGACCGTCTGGATCGAGTCTATGACGACGAAACCCGGATTGGACTCCTTCAGTGCCGAGAGGATCTTGCGCAGGTCCGTCTCGGTCGCAAGTTGGACCGGCGAATTGGCGACCTTCAGGCGCCGCGCTCGCTCCTGGATCTGCGCTGCGGCTTCCTCGCCGGAGACGTAAACGGTCTTCACGCCGTTGCGGGCGAGCCGGGCAGCGGCCTGCAACAGCAGTGTGGATTTGCCGATTCCGGGATCGCCGCCGATCAGCGTGGCTGACGAGGGCACAATGCCGCCGCCGAACACGCGGTCGAGTTCTTCCACGCCGATCAGCACGCGGGGCGGCGTCTCGACTTCGGAGTTCAGGGCAATGAACTCGGTCTTGGGCCCGCGCTTGGTGGGTGTCTTCTCGGCTTTCAGGGCGCCGGGCGGGGCGCTGCTCGCCTCCTCGACCAGCGTGTTCCACTCTCCGCATGCCTCGCAGCGGCCCGCCCATTTTGCGTGCACAGCGCCGCAGGCCTGGCAGACGAAGGCGGAGGTGGAGGTTTTGGCCATTGGGACGCAATAAGGTGTCGCGCTGCCCGTGGAAAGGGGCCGAGTGTCAGGGGTCAGACCACCGTGCCGAAGAGGCGCCCGATCAGGCCGGTTGCGGCCATGGCAAGGGCGCCCCAGAACACCACACGCAAGACGGCGCGGGTCTTTCCGGCGCCGCCAGCCCACGCCGATACGGCGCCAAGAATCGCGAGCGCGGCAAGGGACACGGATCCGACAACCAGCCAGACTTGTCCTTCCGGCGCCAGCCAGGCAGCAGCGAGGGGCAGTGCGGCACCCGCCGCAAAGCTGGCGGCAGAGGAGAGTGCAGCCTGAACGGGGCGCGCCGTCACCGCCTCCGTAATGCCGAGTTCGTCCCGGGCGTGGGCACCGAGCGCATCCTTCGCCATCAGCTGTTCGGCAACCTTCCGGGCAAGGTCCGGCTCGAGGCCGCGCGCGACGTATATATCCGCGAGTTCGGCGGTCTCCGCTTGGGGAAAGTCGCGCAGGGCGGCGCGCTCGGTCGCAAGGTCGGCGCGTTCCGTATCGGCCTGCGAACTGACCGACACGAATTCTCCGGCTGCCATCGACATTGCGCCGGCAACAAGCCCGGCGACTCCGGCGACGAGGACCTGCCCGGTCGTTGCGGCGGCAGCCGCGACCCCGATAACGAGGCTGGCTGTTGAGACGATGCCATCATTGGCACCCAGTACGGTGGCCCGCAGCCAGCTGATGCGGTGCATGAAATGATGCTCATTCGGGAGGTCGCGGTAGGACATGGCGCGCGGAACTCCTCACCGCATGAAGCCAGCCTATGCCTGAGCTGAAGGCGTGGGAATGCCTGCCGGTGACGCAGCCTCTGGCGGCAGTCCCTGTGTACGACTAAGGACGGCCAATGAAACACATCGCGATCATCGGCGCAGGGCCCGCAGGTCTGATGGCGGCGGAAGCTGCGCTGGCGCAGGGGGCGCGCGTGGACATCTATGACGCGATGCCGAGCGCGGGCCGCAAGTTCCTGATGGCTGGAAAGAGCGGGCTGAACATTACGCATTCCGAAGACGAGGCGCAGTTCCGTCAGCGCTATGACGCGCCGGACGCGCGCCTCGCCGCGATGGTGGAAGCGTTCGGGCCATCGGAGATCGTCAACTGGATGTCGGGGCTCGGCATCGAGGCGCATGTCGGTTCCTCGGGCCGCGTGTTTCCGGGCGGCATGAAAGCCTCGCCGCTGCTGCGCCGCTGGCTCGCGCGGCT
>JBGTKN010000442.1:0-2234 GCA_041744615.1 Hyphomonas sp.
CGCGATGCGCGGGGCGAGCCGCAGGCGCGACCACAGCGGAATTTTCACGCCCGTCGTCTCGCCGCCGCGTCAGGTTGCGGGGCAACCGGCACGGCGAAGAAATAGCCTTCGTTGCGGATGGTCTTGATGAAGGTAGGGTACTGCGGATCGGCTTCGATCTTGCGGCGCAACCGGCTGATCTGCACGTCGATGCTGCGGCCGAAGGCTTCGCTCATGCGGCCATGCACCAGGTCCAACAGCTGGTCGCGCGTCAGCACCCGCTGCGGATGTTCCAGGAAGGCCAGCAACAGGTCGAATTCGCCGCTGGTCAGGTCGGTGAGTTCGCCCCCCGGCGAGGTCAGGGTGCGCCGACTGGAATTGAGCTGCCAGCCGCCGAACGCGTAGACGCTCGCGGCCGGACGTTCGGCATTGAGGCTAACGGCGCCCAGCCGGCGGGTGACGGCGCGGATGCGCGCCAGCAGCACGCGCGGATTGAATGGCTTGACCACGTAGTCGTCGGCGCCGATCTCCAGGCCGATGATGCGGTCGGTGTCGCTGCTCATCGCCGTCAGCAGGATGATCGGCACGCTGCTCTCTGCCCGCATGCGCCGGCACAGCGACAGGCCGTCCTCGCCCGGCATCATAATGTCGAGCACGATCACATCGATGCGCGCGGCCTCGCACAACGCGAACATGGCGCGGCCGTCGCCGGCCTGGCTGACCTTGAGCCCGTGATCGACCCGGAAGCGCGCCAGCATGGCGCGGATGCGGTGGTCGTCGTCGACGATCAGGACATGGCTGGCGGGGTTGGCGATCACATCGGTCTCCTGCTGTCGCCACTATAGCACCCTGGCCTGACCCGATGCCGGTCCGGCAACATTCTGAAACATATCGACACGGTGCCGACACGCGCCGCACCGCCGCGGCGTGTAGGTTGGCGCCATTCCGCTCTTCCCGCGGACTTTCGAAAATAGGGCCTTCCCCGATGAAACGTACGATTCTTCCTGCGCCGTCGCGTGCCTTGCTTGGCGCCGTGGCGCTGTCCGCGCTGTCATCCGCCGCCCTTGCCCAATCGCCGGACCAGGAACCGGATAATGGGGACTGGGAAATCGGGCTGGGCGCCATGGCGCAGTTCCAGCCGGATTACGAGGGCAGCGATGACTACGAAATCGAGCCGCTGCCCTTCCTGATGGTGAACTACCGCGACCTGGTCTTCCTCGAAGGCCCGACATTGGGCGCCAATGCCTTCACCTGGGAGGGGCCGCAACCGGAAGAAAAGCTGCAGATCGGTCCGCTGGTTCGCTACGAATTCGGTCGCGACGAGGACGACAACGACGACCTGCGCGGCATGGGCGATATCGACGGCGCCGTCGAAGTCGGCGCCTTCGTCAGCTACGACAGCGGCCCTTGGTCGACCGGTCTCACCGTGTTCCGCGATGTCAGCGACAGTCATGACGGCCTGACGGCGGAACTCTCGGCCGGCCACATGCTGTCGCTGGCACCGAAACTGATGCTGAGCAGCGAAATCTCCACCACCTGGGCGGATGACAATTACACGGAGACCTTCTTCGGCGTCACCGCCGCCCAGTCGGCGCGCAGCGGCATGCGCCAGTACCAGGCGGATGGCGGCTTCAAGGATGCCGGCATCAGCCTCGATCTCACTTACACCCTGACGGACAACTGGGGCCTCACCGGCCAGGTGGGCTACAAGCGCCTGCTGGGCGACGCCGCCGACAGTCCGCTGGTCGACGATCGCGGCTCCGCCAACCAGTTCACCACCGCCTTGTTTGTCAGCTACGCGTTCTGACCCGCCGCGCCATCAAACGCGCCACGCTCGCGGCGATCTGCAGGATAATCGGCGGACTCATTGATGTGTCGCCAAACCTCTGGAACGCGGCAGGCCTTGGCTTCTAGCGGTCGATCTGAAGTCATCGCCGAGCGAAAGCCGCACCCATGCTGCACAACACAAACCTCGGCGCAGAAATTGACATGAAACCGATCGCAAAACCCCTAAAGAGCCTGGCGATGGGACGCCGCAGCCTTCTAAGTGGCGCGGCTGCACTCGGTGTTGGTGCCGGATTGTCCGCGCCCGCCATTGTCTCACGCGCCGCCGCGACAGAGATTTCGGATATCGCGCTACGAGACCAGGACCTGCCGTTTATCGGCACGGAAGAGACCTTCTCTACCCCTGAGCTGATGGTGCTGAACGCCGTTAACGAGGATCATATTCAGTGGCTCGAGAGCACTGGCCTTGC
>JBGTKN010000443.1:0-9332 GCA_041744615.1 Hyphomonas sp.
AGATCCTCGCCGCGCGCACCCGCCTTGATGACGCCGTCTTCACGCAGGCTGTGGCCGATGCGATCGGCTCGGTGGCCGAACCGGACCTCGCGCGCCGGGCCGAAGCGCTGATGCTGGAGGGCGCCTTTGGCGGGGCGGCGAGCCAGTCGATTGCTACGAGCCTGATGGGAAATCCTCAGCACCGGGAGGAAACCTGGACCCGCCTGACGGCAGACTTCCCAGCATTCCTCCGTGTCATTCCGGCCCAGTCCCGCCGCGCCACGCCGCGCCTGGCGCGCGCCTTCTGTGACGCCGCCCGCATCCCGGAACTGGAAGCCCTGTTTGCCACCAATGCCCCGGACGTGCCAGGTCACGAACAGGCGCTCGCGGAAACCCGCGAACACCTGACACTTTGCACCGTCCAGGCCGAGGCGTCTGCCCGAGCTTTCTAGGCGTTCTTGATGTTCATGCCGCCATCCACCGGAATGTGCACGCCGTTGAGAAAGCTCGCCGCCGGCAGAACCAGCGACAGCGTCATGTTGGCGACCTCTTCCGGAATCCCGTACCGCCGCAGCGGCACTCGGCGCTTGGCATAGATTTCCTTGTGCTCGTCCGGAATTCCCGCCGTGATGCCGGTGGTGATCGGTCCGGGACAGATGCAGTTGACCGTGATGCCTTCGCGACCAAGGTCCACTGCCAGCCCGCGCGTCAGGCCGATCACGCCATGCTTCGCTGCCACATAGGGTGAGTTGCCCGGCGTCGCACCCAGACCCTCCGTGGACGCAATATTGACGATCCGGCCCCAGCCATTCTTGCGCATGTAGGGCAAGGCGGCGCGGATCGCGCGCTGGTGCGAGGTCAGCATCACGTTGATGCTCGGCCCCCAGCTGTCCTCATAGCTCTCCTCGCCGACCTGCGCCGGAATCGCGAAGCCGGCATTGTTGACGAGAATATCCATCCCGCCGAAATGCGCCGCCGCCTCGTCCACCACGCGCTTGATCGCCGCGCCGTCGCCGACATCCAGCGCCCAGCCTTTGACATGCTTGATGCCCGCCGCCTTGATCTCTTCGACGACGATGTCGACGTTTTCCTGCTTGAGGTCGGTGACGGCCACATTCGCCCCTTCGCGCGCGAACAGGTGCGCGGTCGCGCGCCCCATGCCGCTGGCGGCGCCGGTGATCAGTGCGGTCTTGCCTTTGATCGAGCGGGAAAGTTCCTGATAGGGCGGTTGGCTCATGGCTGTTTCCTCAGTTTCTTGATGGTGCCGGAAAAATTGAGACAAGGCCGGCCATCGGACGTCACGATGCCGCGCACGAAGACCAGCGACCCACCGGCGCGCAGCACTTCGCCGCGCGCCTCGACCAGTTCGCCGTCCTTTGCCCCGTCAAGAAATTCCGACGTGAAGGCGACCGTCAGCCCATAGCTTCCGGCCATCGCTTCATGCGCAATGGCGAACAGGGCGAAATCGGCAAAGGTCATCAGACAGCCGCCATGCATCACCCCGGCCCCGTTCATGTGTTTGGGGGCAGCTCGCATGGCGCAAACGCAGCCCCCGTTCTCGACCTGGTAGTAGAACGGCCCGGCCGTCTCGTGCTCGAAAGGCTCGTCTTTCCACGTCGTCCAACCCGCGAATTCGCCCGTCGTCTCGATTGTGGCCGGCATGGCGTCCCCTCTGTTCTCTGGCTGCGGCAACCATACCCTTACGGCCCCCTTCGACAAGCGTGCCGTTGCGGCATAAAGTGGACTTTGAAAACAGAATTCCGGGAGACGAGACGCATGGCCTTTGACGCCGAAACCCGCGCCGCGCTGATTGAACAGGTGCGCCGCTTCGTGACCGAGACCTGCGTGCCCGTCGAGGCACAGGTCGGCGAGGAAGACGCCGTGCCCCAGCATGTGATCGACGAGATGAAGGCCCTCGGCCTGTTCGGCATTGCCGTGCCGGAAGAATATGGCGGGCTGGACCTCGACATGGAAACTGAATGCCTCGTCGCCATGGAGCTGGGCAAGACATCGCCCGCCTTCCGCTCGGTCGCCGGCACGAACATCGGTATCGGCAGCCAGGCGCTCATCCTGTTCGGCACCGAGGCTCAGAAATCGAAATGGCTGCCCGGCATTGCCTCGGGCGACCTGATCGCGAGTTTCGCCCTGACCGAACCAGAAGCCGGCTCTGACGCTGCCGGCCTGAAAACCAAAGCCACCCGCGACGGCGACCATTATATCCTGAACGGCACCAAGCGCTACATCACCAATGCCAACAAGGCGGACCTCTTCACCGTCATGGCACGGACGAACCCGAAAGAGCCCGGCGCCAGGGGCGTGTCGGCCTTCATCGTCGAGCGCGGCACGCCGGGCCTTTCGGTGGGCACGCCCGAGAAGAAGATGGGCCAGCAGGGCGCCCATATCTGCGACGTGATCTTCGAGAACGCCCGCGTGCCGGCGGAAAACCTGATCGCAAAAGAGGGCGAAGGCTTCAAGGTTGCTATGAGCGTGCTGGACAAGGGCAGGCTGCACATTTCTGCTGTCGCCACCGGCGTCTCCAAACGCCTGATCCGCGAGATGGTCACCTATGCGCTGGAGCGCAAGCAGTTCGGCAAACCGATCTTCGAACACCAGCTGATCCAAGGCATGATCGCCGATAGCCAGGCCGAAACCTACGCCGCCGAATGCATGATCCTCGACGCCGCCCGCCGCCGCGATGCCGGCGAAGACGTCACCATGCTGGCCTCCTCCGCCAAGCTGTTCGCGACCGAAGCCTGCGGCCGCGTCGCCGACCGCGCCGTGCAGGTCTTCGGCGGCGCCGGCTATGTCACCGATTACGGCATCGAACGCTTCTACCGCGACGTCCGCATCTTCCGCCTCTATGAAGGCACCAGCCAGATTCAACAGATCATAATCGCCCGCGAACTCGCCCGGGCCGCCAAAGCAGGAAACCTCTGATGTTCGACCACGACCCGACAGACCCGCACGAAGTCGGCCTCAACGCAGACCGCCTCGCGGCGATGCCCGCCTATTTCAAGGAAAACTATATCGACACCGGCAAACTGCCCTGCATGGGCCTGCTCGTGTCACGCGGCGGCGAGATCGCGCATGAAAGCTATACCGGCTCGACGGAGATGGGCGGCAAAGAGCCCATCAATGCCGAGACGATTTTCCGCATCTACTCGATGACAAAGCCGATCACGACGCTTGCCATCATGATGCTGCTCGAGGAATGCAAGATCCGGCTCGACCACCCGGTCAGCCGCTACATTCCGGAATACAGGAATGCGATGGTCTGGGACGGCGGCACGGCCGCCGCGCCGAAACTGCGCAAGCCGGACCGCGAGATGACGGTGCTCGATCTCGTCACGCACACGTCCGGCCTCACCTACGGCTTCCTCTTCCAGGACGAGACCGACGAGATTTACCGCAACAGCAAGGTCGGCCATCCGAAAGACACTCTGCAGGACATGGCCCGCCAGATCGGCCAGCTGCCGCTCGCGTTCTCTCCGGGTACGGAGTGGCGCTACAGCCATTCCATCGATGTGCTCGGCGCGCTCGTGGAAATCATCTCCGGCCAGCCGCTGGATGAGTTCTTCCGTGAACGCATCTTCGGCCCTCTCAGCATGGACGATACCGACTTCTGGGTCCCACCCGAGAAGATTCACCGGTTGATGGCTTGTTACCAGAAAGACGCCAAGACCGGCGAGACGACCCTTGCCGATCCGGGCGGCGCGGCCTCGAAACTCTATGCGAAGCGTCCGAACCTGCTCAACGCCGGCGGCGGACTCGCCTCCACCATGCGCGACTATCACCGCTTCGCCCTGATGCTGATGCGCGGCGGCACGCTCGGCGGCGCGCGCATCATCAGCCCCAAGACCTGGGAATTCATGCGCCAGAACCATCTGCCGGAAAACCAGACCATGCGCGGCATGGGCCGCTCGGCCTTCACCGAAGTCATGGCGGACGGCGTCGGCTTCGGCCTCGGCGGCTCGGTCGTCACCGACATCGTGCAGACCCGCCAGCCCGGCAGCGACGGCACCTTCAGCTGGGGCGGCCTAGCCTCGACCTTCTTCTGGATCGACCCCGAAGAAGAACTGATCGCGATCCAGGCCACGCAGCTCATGCCATCCTCGACCTATCCGATGCGGATGCAGTTCCAGCAGCTCGTCTACGCGGCCATCGACTGGTGAGTGATGCGTCGAAGAACCCGGTCCGCGATGCAATCCTTGCGTTGACCGCCGCAATAGGCGCTGGCAAGACGATCGCGCCGGAAGATGCCGCCAAAGCCGTCAGCTCGGAGAACTTCGTGCGTGTACTGAAGGATGTCCGCGCCGAAGCCATCCGTCTGCATAAGGCGGGCAGCATCACGAACTACCGGAAAGGCAAGCCGGTCGAGGACCCGGATACGTTCAAGGGCGTCTACCGGCTGGGCTTGCCGGTCGCATAGCGAATGGCCAAACCGCCGGATCCGTTTCACGAATTCGTGGCCGAACTCTTCGCCCCGATGGGTCCCGTCAGCATACGGCGGATGTTCGGCGGCGCCGGCGTGTTCCGGGATGGGCTGATGTTCGCGCTGCTCGGGGATGATACGGTCTACCTGAAGACCGATGCCGCGCTCCGTGCAGACCTCGAAGCCGGGGGCAGCGCGCCTTTCCTCTGGACCAAGCCAAGCACCGGCGAAGAAATCGACATGGGCTATGTCAGCCTGCCGTCCTCGGCGATGGACGATCCGGATGAAGCCAGCGCCTGGGCGAGGCGCGCGCTTGCGGTCGCGAAAGCCAAGGCTGCGGCAAAACCTGCACCCAAAAAGAAAAAGTTCTAGGCGACCGCCGGCCGCTTCACCGGCTGGTCCAGCGAAAACGCAACATCCGTGGAGCCGTTTGCCCGCAGGTGCTGCAGCCTTTGCCAGCCATCCTCGAGCGTGAAGCGTTCGCCCTGCGGCGCCCACCACATCACAAAGCCCGGCCCGTCGCTGCGGTCAATCTCCTTGGCGAGCCGGCGCATGCCGGGCGGGTGAGTGCGGCCGTTGTGGCTGAACGCCTTCAGGTCTTCCATCGAGCGCCAGATGGCGAGTGTCGAAATGTCAGGCGCGCGCCATTCGGGCGGATACGGAAACGCATTGGTCAATCCGCGCCAGCTGCCGTCAGGGCAACGCAGGCCATGATCGTGGTGTATAAGGCCGTCGAACGCGTCGCCATCCTTGAAGATTCGGGGTAGCAACGCGACAAAAACCTGAACGAATTCATTGCTGAAGTCGAACTTGCCCACAGGGCGCGCGCAGTTGAAATGCACAAGTCTGTAGTCCATTTCGCCCAGCCCGGTTTTCCATCCGGAGTTCAACTTAGTGCGAAATGGGTTTCGTAATCTTTAAGGGAAACGAAATTCCACAGTTCTATCTGGGATTACTTTCCCTTGAACACGGCAGGGCGCTTCTGGAGGAAGGCTGAGACGCCTTCGCGGAAGTCTTCGGTCCGTCCGGCATCGCGCTGGGCAACGCGCTCATTGTGCAGCGCTGCGCCGAAATCATCGTCACAGGCGTCCCAGATACACTGCCGCGCGAGTGATAGCGCCACAGTCGGGCCAGTGGCTAGTTTCTGCGCAAATTCCTTCGCCGTTTCCATCAGCTTGGCATCCTCGACAACACGGTTGACGAGGCCCCATTGAAGTGCCGTTTCGGCGGGCAGCTTTTCACCCAGAAGTGCCATCTCCATGGCACGAACCCGGCCGATTGTCTTGGCCAGCAGGTAGGACGATCCGCCATCCGGCACGAGGCCGATGCGGCGGAAGGCCTGCAAGAAGTAGGCGCTCTTGCCGGCGACCACGAGGTCGCCCATCAGGCCAATAGCGCAGCCGACGCCTGCTGCCGCACCGTTCACGGCGGTGATCACCGGATGCGGGTGTTCGCGGATGGCCGTGACCAGCGGGTTGTAGAATGCGTCCAGGGCCTTGCCGGCGTCCGGCGGCGAATCGGGATGCGCCAGCGCCGGGCCTGAGCCCATGCCGCCGAGATTGGCGCCGGAGCAGAAGCCGCGGCCCTTGCCGGTGAGGATCGTGCAGCGCGCTTCCTTTGCGGCAACTTCGAACGCATGCAGCATCTCGATGGCTGTATCGACCCCGCACGCGTTCAGCGTCTTGTCGTCGTCGAACGCGATGATCGCAATGTCGCCGTCGCGCTCGTAGGAAATCTTCTCGTACTTCGCCATCGCCTGGGTTCCCTGAATCCGTTTGACGCCTGAATTACCTCGATTGATCCACCCCGTGAACGCCTCACGCAGGGGCAAGGCTCGCCCGAGGGAATGGCGCAAACGCTGAACAGGCGCTACACTGTTTACCACACGACTGATCCACACTTCACACGCGGAGATTTCCCATGCCCCTCGATGGCACCCCCGGCACCGGAATGCGCGCCCTTCTCGACAAGCAGAAGGCCGCCCACCTGCGCGACGGCGCCCCGACGCTCGCCAAGCGCGTCGAATGGCTCGACAAGTCGATCGACCTGCTGGCGACCCACGGCGACGCGCTCAACGACGCCATGGCAAAAGACTTCGGCCACCGCTCCAAGGACCAGTCGAACCTCACCGACATCGCCGGCTCCATCGGTGCGCTGAAGCACGCCAAAAAACACGCCGCGAAATGGATGCAGCCGGAGAAGCGCAAGGTCGAGTTCCCGCTCGGCCTGCTCGGCTCGAAAGCCGAACTCCAGTATCAGCCGAAGGGCGTCATCGGCGTCATCAGCCCCTGGAACTTCCCGGTCAACCTGACCTTCACGCCGCTCGCGGGCGTCTTCGCCGCCGGCAACCGCTGCATGATCAAGCCGTCGGAATTCACCGAGGCGACGTCCGAACTGATGAAAGAGCTGTTCGCGAAGTATTATACGCCCGAGGAAGTCATCGTCGTCACCGGCGGCCCCGACATCGGCGCCGAGTTCACGAAGCTGCCGTTCGACCATATCCTCTTCACCGGCGCGACCTCGGTCGCCCATCACGTGATGCGCGCCGCCGCAGACAATCTCGTGCCGCTGACGCTGGAACTCGGCGGCAAGAGCCCGGTCATCCTCGGTCGCTCCGCCGACCTGCAAAAGGCCGCCAGCCGCATCATGGCCGGCAAGACGCTGAACGCGGGCCAGATCTGCCTTGCGCCTGACTATGCCTTCGTGCCGAAGGACAAGACGCAGGAATTCGTCGGCGCCGCCACGCGCGCCATAGAGACAATGTATCCCACCGGCCTCAAGGACAATGACGACTACACCTCGGTCGTGAACCAGCGCCACTTCGACCGTATTCAGGGCTATATCGAAGACGCCCGCACCAAGGGCGCCGAAGTCATCACACTGAATCCGAAGTCGGAAAACTTCGCACAGCAGCCCCACCATAAGATCCCGCCGACCCTGATCATTGATCCGACCGACGACATGAAGGTGATGCAGGACGAAATCTTCGGTCCCATCCTGCCGGTCAAATCCTACAACGATGCCAAGGACGCGGTGGCCTACATCAATGCCCATCCTCGCCCGCTCGGCCTCTATTATTTCGGCGACGATGCCAGCGAAAAGGACTTCGTGCTGAACAACACGACCTCGGGCGGCGTTACGGTGAATGACGTGATCTTTCACGTCGCGCAGGAAGACCTGCCCTTCGGCGGCGTTGGCCCATCCGGCATGGGCGCCTATCACGGCCGCGACGGCTTCCTCGAGTTCAGCCACAAGAAGGCGGTCTACACCCAGACCAACAACGAGATCCTCGCGATGATGCGTCCGCCCTACGGCGACAAGTTCCGCGCACAGGTCAAGGGCCGGATGAAGAAGTAGTCCGTAAACGTATGAAGGAGAAGCCCCCTCCCCCGGGGGAGAAGGTCCTCTTTTTTGTTCAGCTGCCTTCAGGTGGTTCCCACAGCTCGATTGGATTGCCCTCCGGGTCGTGCACGCGCGCAAATTTTCCGGTTTCCGGCGTGTCCCAATCGGCGCGCGTCTCGACCTCAATTCCGGCGGTGCGCAGGGAGGCGAGCAGGGCGCTGAGCCCGGTCACCCGGAAGTTCAGCATGTAGGCCTTGCCTTCGGGCCAGTAATCCGTGGCTGCCTTGAACGGCCCAAAAATCGAAGGACCGGCTTGCGTCTGCCAGTACCAGCTGTCGCCGGATTTCACGCCCGTGCCATCATGCCCCGGCCCGACGCCCAGATGAGCGTCATACCAGGCCGTCAGCGCCTTTGGGTCCTGCGCACGAAAGAACACACCGCCAATTCCGATTACCGGCATCCTGGTTTCCTCATCCCTTTGCCGCGCATCAGCCTGCGACGCGGGGCAGAAGTCAACCCGCCCGCGCCGCCGGCAGGATCAGCATGCCGGGCAGAAGCGCCGTTCCTTCGTCCTGGCAGTCCTTGAGGCCAAGCACCAGCGGGCCGGACGGCTAGGCCAGATAGGTGCGGAAGAGGTAGTCCCATACCGCCAGGATATTCCCGACGTTGGAATTCGTCTCGGTACGGATCGCAGAATGGTGCGTGCGGTGCATGTCGGGCGTCACGATCACCACACGCAAGGCGCGGTCCAGCCAGCCGGACAGGCGAAGGTTGGCATGCTTGAACAGCGCCCTTGCGCCGAGCGCAATCTCGTAGGCGAGGGCGACCGCCACCGGCGCACCGAGCGCAAACACCACGCCCGCTTTCCAAAGCATCGAAACCGCTGCCTCGAACGGGTCAAACCGCCGGCTGTTCGTCATATCGAGGTCGCGGCCGGCACGATACGCCTTACGCAACCGCCACAGCCACGGTGCCTTGTGCTTAACGAGGTGCTGCGCTCAGATTGCCAGATCAAGCAGCACAATGACCGCCAGCGCCGTCAGCCAGGCGGGCAGGGAAACGGCCTCGAAAAGGCCGAAGCCCGGCTGCTCCGCCGCCGCAGCCGCGCCCGCCACTGTCAGCGGTCCCAGCCGCCGCACGGCGAGCGAGGAGAGGTCCCTAAAGGGCAGATTGGTCGTCCCGCGCGCGCCTTGGCGGGCAGGAGCGCTTCCGGCCCGGCGAGCAGCGCCGGAACGCCCAGCATAAGTCCAAGACTTTGAACGATTTCGGGTTTCATTGCGCCGCCAGTCTGTGCATCCGTCCAGTAGCGCAAAGCCCACCCTGACCTGCGTCAGGATGGGCTTTTCATGAAATCTGCGTGATCAGGCGCTAGCGTTTCTTCAGGAAAGACGGAACGTCAGAACCAAACCCTTTGACCTTGTCCGGCGCCGGTTCGAGGATCAGGTCGTCGTCCTTGCGCTTGTAGTCACGGCTCGGGCGCTCGCGCTTGTCGCTGGTCCGGTCGGTACGCTCGGTCCGTTCCATGCGCGGCTGTTCAGCGCGCGGCGCGTCACTCCGCTCACGGCGTTTATCGCCGCGC
>JBGTKN010000444.1:0-3611 GCA_041744615.1 Hyphomonas sp.
ATCGATGCTGGTCGCGCCCAGAACTTCGAGCGCGTCGGCTGTCGCCACATTTGCGGTGATGCGTCCGGAACGGGCGGAGGTGGCGTCCGCCGGGCTCTCGAACCGGAAGTCGGTCGCAGCAAAGCCGCTCGTGCCGGAAGCCGGAGCCGGATCGGCACGCACGATCAGGAACAGGCCCGCCATCACGGCCAACACGGCGACGGCGCCAAAGCGCTCGAGCCACCGGTAGGGCGACTCGAGCCGCCTGACGGTAGCAGGGGTCTGCGGCTTGGGACGCGCCATGCGTTAACCTCGTATCCTGAAGACCAGGCCTTCAAGCACAGGCTGAGCAAGAACGAGGCCAGATTCCCCTTTCTGGCGAGAGTGCTGGGGATCGAAGCGCCCGTGGCGTTCCGCTCAGGGCGTCGGCGGCGGAGCAGTCTGGGCCGGCCTGGAGGCTGCGGCAAAGGAAGTGGCCGCCGCCATCTTGCGGCCCTCGGTGGCCCGGAGCGCATCGACCACCGCCTTGTGGGCCGAAAATTCCGCCAGCATGAGAGGATCTTCCTCAAGCTTGCGGCCGTTTGGAAGCTTCAGGGACATCACGTTGACGGGACTGCCCTTGATATAGACTTCGTAATGAAGGTGCGGCCCGGTGGAGGCGCCGGTCGAGCCGACATAGCCGATCACTTCTCCCTGCTTGACCTTCCTGCCGGGCTTGATGCCCTTGGCATAGCGGGACAGGTGGGCATAGGCGGTCTCGTAGCCGCGCGGGTGCTTGATGCGGATATAGTTGCCATAACCGCCATTCCGGCTGGCGCGCTCGACGGTGCCGTTGCCGGCTGCGTAGATCGGCGTTCCTGTAGGGGCGGCGAAGTCGGTTCCCTTGTGCAGGCGGGTGAAGCCGGAGATCGGGTGCTTGCGGGTGCCGAAGTTGGAGGAGATGCGCGCGCCGTTGATCGGCGTCTTCATCAGGAACTTGGTGGCGCTCTCGCCGTTCTCATCGAAGTAGTCGGCGACTCCGTCATCCGAGGGCGCGAAATGATAGAAACCGCGCTTCAGCGCCTTGCCGTTCAGGGCGGCATACAAGACTTCGCCGTTGCGGACGCGGTTGCCGCGCTCGTCATAGGCGGTCTCGAACAGAATCTCGAACCGATCGCCGGGATGGATTTCGCGCTGGAAGTCGATGTCATAGGCGAAGGCGCTGGCAAAATCGGCGACCTGCTGGTCCTCGGCGCCGAGAGCAAGCGCGGCGCTGTAGATCGAGGTTTCGATCGCTGCTTCGACACGGAGGTAGCCCGGGGTCAGCTTGGCGTAGAGCGGGGTGGCCGACCAGGTGTCGGCGGCAGTGCGCGTGATCAGCAGGCTGCGATCGGCTTCGGCGCGCACGGACACGGCTTTCAGGCTGCCATCCTCGAACCAGGCTTCGGCCTGGGTCTTGCCCGGCAGCAGGCGGCGGCTGTCAATGACATCGCTGCCGGCCAGCGTGTGCAGCGCCGCGCCCGCTTCGCGCGGCTCTGCGCCGAGACGGGTCAGGAGACCGGTCAGGGTCTCGTTGCGCTCCAGCTTGCCTTCGATACGCTCCAGAGGTTTCGAATCCACCACGTCCCAGGCGGTCACGAGACGGGCGGCGAGCGGAACGGGAATGGCGGCGTCTGCGGTTTCGGTCAGCGGGCCCGGCGTGCGCCCGGCCATGACGATGCCTGCAATGGCTGAGGCGCTGCCGAGGACGCCGAGCACGATCAGGCTCTTGATGCCCTGCGACAGGCCGGATTTCGGACGTGCAGGCACTTCGGGGGGCTCGGCTGTCTCGTTTGGAAGCAAGGATCCGTTTCCTGTCGTTCTGACGCCCCCAGGCCCCTCAGGCTGGCACGCCGACTTCACGAAGGCATGCTCTCTCTTCCCGCTTAAGGATTCAAGAACTTGCGACGTAAGTGTTAGATGCCAAGTTAGGACTTTAAAGCGTAGGAAAAGCAAGAAGCAAGCCGGTCGAACCAGTGGTCCCTGAAGCGCCCCTCGAACAGGACCTGCCTGCGGAGCCTGAAAAGAGGCGGCGCCGGGCCCGGATCTGGTATGTTCTGGGCGGATTCCTCTTTGTTTTTCTGGGCGGTTCGCTGCTGCTTTGGCTACTGCGCAAGCCCGTGGCGGAACAGGCTCTTGCGGCCTGGTGCGCCGAGCGTGACCTTGAGTGTGACGCAAATTTCACCGAACTTGATACCTCTGGCTTAACAGTATCGGCCGTGAAGGTGTCTTCGGGCCGCGCTGTGCCGGCCGAGGCGGCCCAGCTGCGCGCCGATATCCGCTGGGCCGGACTATTCACCCCACAGGTCACAGGCGTCACGGTTAACGGGCTTTTCCTGCGCGGCACACTCGACGAGCAGGGCCTACGATTCGGCGGCCTCGAACGCCTGGTCCAGCCCGGCGGCGGCGGCGGAGCCGTGCCCACCATCGACATACGCGATGCCCGTATCCTTCTGGACACGCCGGCCGGGCAGACGAGCGCCACGCTCAATGTCGCGGGTATCTTACCCCGCGACGGCACGCTGTCGCTCCGGCTCGATCCCGGCATACTCTCCAATGCATCTGCCCGCGCCGATCTGCGCGAGGGCCGCCTTGATGTGCGCGCGGTCGACGGCCAGGTCGACGGCGAACTCGGCCTCTCGATCCAGCAGGCCTCGCATGAGGATTTCGGACTCGAGACATTCGAGCTTCTGTCCCGCGCCGAGTTCCATGAGGATGCCGGCCATCCCGGCGGGCTAGAATGGTCGCTTCGCGCCGCGCGGATCGCATCGCCCGACCTGCGCGCCACCGACATCCGCACCACTGGCCGCGCGGAATTCGCCGTCCTGCCGGAATTCTCGCTCGTCAGTGTGCTGAACGAATTGTCCGGCGCACTCTTCGAGGGCGAGGCCGCGAGCCTCACGCTCAGCGGCTACACCTTCGACAGCGCACGTTTTGGGGGCGAACTGGCCGGCCGCGCCGGCGACGTGTCCGGACCATTCATTGCCTCAACCGGTATCGTCACCGGGCCGGCGGGATCTGCCACTGCGCTGTCGCTCGCCGGCGAGATGGAGCGACTGTCCAGCGGCGCTGCGACCTTCGACGGAAAGGTGTCGGTCAACGGCGCCGCACTCGACAGCGATTTGCGCGCGCGCTTTGGTGCGGCGTTCAGCCTGCCAGGCGTGCTGTCAGGTCACGCCGCTGCGCTGCGGGCCTCGCTGAGCCGGGCTCTGACGAAGTTCGACGCTGAAACGGATGTCGCGCTGGTTACTGACGGGTCGGCCTTCACGGCATCGGCCATCGGCGAGGGGCGCCTCGACGCTACGTCAGGGCTCAGCCTGACAATTGCGCCGGCAACCGGTCAGGCATGGGTCAGCGTTAGACGAGACGCCCTGACGGCGCAGGGCGAGGTCACCGTGTCCGGCGGCGGCGCGCCCTCGGCGGTGATGGATGTCCGGCGGCTTGCCCTAAGCTCCGGCGCCGTGGCTCTCGAGGCCGATACCTTCCGTCTCTCGAACTGGTCCGTGGGCGGACGGACGCTATCGGCCAACCTGAGCCAAATCCGACTGGCCAGCCTTCCCGGCGATCTGGCCGTCGCCGCAGCCGGAGAGCTGTCTTTCGCGGGCGAGGCGGGC
>JBGTKN010000445.1:0-7347 GCA_041744615.1 Hyphomonas sp.
CACCAGCCCGAAGCGCGAGTTCGTGCCCCCGATATCCCCGACAAGTGCCTGTTTTGTCATGATCCGCCTCTGGCCCCCAAGTGCCACGAGACGCGGGTTTGGGCAACAGCCAAAGCTTTACCATCCCGCCAAAGCAGTCTAGGAACCGGGCCAACCCATTCCAACCCGGTTTAGACGTGACCAACCCGCTCGAACAGGAAGTGGCGCGACGGCGCACCTTCGCCATCATCTCGCACCCGGACGCGGGCAAGACGACGCTCACCGAGAAGCTCCTGCTTTTCGGCGGCGCGATCCAGCTCGCCGGCGAGGTGAAGGCGAAGCGCAACCGCGTCTCCACGCGGTCGGACTGGATGAAGATCGAGCGCGACCGGGGCATCTCGGTCTCGGCCTCGGTGATGACGTTCGAGTTTGACGGTTACATGTTCAACCTGCTCGACACGCCGGGCCACGAGGATTTCTCCGAAGATACCTACCGTACACTGACGGCGGCAGACTGCGCGGTCATGGTGCTCGACGCCGCCAAGGGCATCGAGCCGCAGACGCTGAAACTGTTCGAAGTCTGCCGGATGCGCGACATTCCGATCGTCACTTTCATCAACAAGATGGACCGCGAGGCGCTGGAGCCGATCGCGCTGCTCGACGAGGTGCAGGACAAGCTGCAGCTCGACACCTCGCCGCTCTACTGGCCCGCCGCCAGCGGCCAGCGCTTTTCAGGAATGCTGGACCTTGAGCGCGATGTGTTACTGCAGTTCGAGCGCCGCCCGGGCGAACCGGCGCGGATCGGCCCGGCCACCGAGATTCCCGGGGATGCGGCGAGCCTCAAGGCAAACCTCGACCCCTACGTCTTCGCCGAGATGACCGAGGGTATCGAGATGGCGCGAAGCCTGCTGCCGGCCTTCGATGTCGCGGCGTTCCGCGCCGGCAACATGACGCCGGTCGTGTTCGGCTCGGCGCTGCGCTATTTCGGCGTGGCCGAACTCCTCCGTACGCTGCACACCTATGCTCCCGCGCCGCGCGATCAGAAGGCGGTGAAAAAGTCCGAGCCGATCCGCGTGCACGCGTCGGACCCGAATGTCACCGGCTTTGTGTTCAAGATCCAGGCGAATATGGACCCCAACCACCGCGACCGCGTCGCCTTCGTGCGGCTCTGTTCGGGCGAATTCCGGCGCGGCATGCGCCTGAAGACGGCCGGTGGAAAGCAGCTGAACATCCATAACCCGATGATGTTCATGGCGCAGGACCGTGAGATCGCCGAGACCGCCTATGCGGGCGACGTGATCGGCGTGTCGAACCACGGCCAGCTGCGCGTCGGGGACTCATTGTCCGAGAGTGGAGAAATCCAGTTCGGCGGCATTCCGAATTTTGCGCCCGAATTACTGCGCCGCGCCCGCGTGAAGGACCCGATGAAGGCGAAACACCTGCGCAAGGCGCTGGAAAGTCTCGCCGAGGAGGGCGTCACGCAGCTGTTCACGCCGCAGATCGGCTCGGACATGATCGTCGGCGCCGTCGGCCAGTTGCAGTTCGAAGTGATGATCGAGCGAATGACGGCGGAATACAGCCTGGAAGTCTTCTTCGAGCCGGCGCCTTACAACGTCGCGCGCTGGATTTCGTCGGACGATCCGAAAAAGGTCGAGGACTTCCTGGAGAAGAACAAGTCCTCCTCCGGAACCGATCTCGACGGCGCGCCGGTCTACCTCGCCAAGAATGCCTGGGACGTCGGCTACGCGCAGGAAAAGAATCCGGGGATCCGGTTCACTGCCACGCGCGAGCGTTCGATCTAGTTGCCGACGACTTCGGGCGCAGGTTCGCCGTTGCCGCTGAGCGTGTCTGAGGCGGCCGCGACGCTGGCTTCGCCCCAGTAGCTGGCGGTGACGCGCGGAGAGACGCCGGACGTGGCGAGAAGGTTCTCTTCAGATTTTCCGCCGCCGCGTTTCAGCTCGCAGCGCGCGCCGGCGCTGCCGTATTCCTGCACGAACGACCAAGCCTGGCAGACCGCATCATCGCCGCAAGCCGCTTCGCAGGCATACGCCGTGGAGCCGGCGTCGATCCGGTAGGTCGCGCCATGGCGGTAGCGGTAGACTTCGTGTCCGGGCGAGACCGGCTCGCTCCAGGCAGAACTGCCGGTCACGGTCAGGCGGTCTAGGCCGGGCGAGGAGACAGCCTTGCGGGAGACGCCATCGGCGCCCGCCACAAGACCGAGGCAGGCGACAGCAAAAAACAGTAGGGCGAAACGCATCGGGACACTCCTGCGGGCATACATCACGGGCATCCTAGCCGAGGCGCGTTAACGAAGCGTTTGCTCTACAATCAACGTCGGTCAGTTCGGCAAGTTCTCCCTCTTTTCCTCGATTTCGAGCCATTCCATCTCGACATTTTCGAGCTCCGTCCGGGCAGCGCCGACGCGGGCGGATTTATTTGTGAAGGCGGCCGGGTCGCGCGTATAGAGTCCCGCATCGGTGAGCTCCTTCTCCAGCGCCGCGATCTCGGCCTGCAGTTTTGGGATCAGGGCGTTGATCTCCTTCTGCCGGTGTTCGTCCTTGTAGGAGAGCTTCGCGGCGGGCTTCACTTTCGCGGATGGAGCGGGAATCTTCGATTTCTCCTTACCCGGCGCGTTCTTCTGGCGCGCGCCTTTCAGCTGTTCCTGCGCGTCGCTCCAGCCGCCAGCGGTCTGGATCCATGCGCCGTCGCCAAGCGGGCAGAGGCAGCTTGTCACCGTGGAGTCGAGGAAGGCGCGATCATGGCTGACTAGGATCAGCGTGCCTTCATAGGCGAGCAGCATGTCTTCGAGGAGGTCCAGCGTCTGCATGTCGAGATCGTTGGTTGGTTCGTCCATCACCAGGAGGTTCGAGGTCTGCGCGAGGCCGATGGCCAGAGCCAGGCGGTTGCGCTCGCCACCCGACAGCGCGCCGACGGGCTGGCGCAGCTGTTCCGGGCGGAAAAGAAAATCCTTCGCATAGGCCGCGATGTGGCGCTGGTTACCCTGCACGTTGATGGAGTCGCCGCCCATCGGGGCGAGCGCTTCCCACATCGTGTCGGTGGCGTTGAGGCTCTCGCGCGTCTGGTCCTGATAGGTCACCTGCAGCGTCTTCGAATGCGTCACCGTGCCGGCATCCGGCGTGATCTCGCCAAGCAGAAGCCGGACCAGCGTCGTCTTGCCCGCGCCGTTCGGGCCGATGATGCCGATCCGGTCGCCGCGCAGGATGCGCAGGTCGAGCGAGGTCGCGATCACCAGCGGGCCGTCTGCGGTCTCAAAGGTCTTCGACAGGCCCTTAGCTTCGATCACCTTCTTGCTCATCGATTCGCCGGCATCGGCGCTGAACTCGGCGAGGGACTTGCGGTCGTTCAAGGCGCTTCGCATCTGCGCATGGTCGACCTTCATCTGGCGCAGCCGGGCGAGGCGACCCTGGTTGCGCTTCCTCCGCGCGGTGACTCCGCGCGCCAACCAGTGCTGCTCGTCCTTCAGTTGGGTCGTCATCCGGCGCAGCTGGCGCTCATCCTCTTCCTCGATCTGCTCCGCCCACTGATCGAACTTGAGATATCCTTCCGGGCTCTTCAACACCTTGCCCTGGCGCAGCCAGAGCGTGTTTGTCGACACTGTTTCCAGGAAGCGGCGGTCGTGGCTGACCACCAGCACGACACCGTTGAAGGCCTTCAGGCGGCCTTCCAGGTATTCGATCATCGGCACGTCGAGATGGTTCGTCGGCTCGTCCAGCAGCAGGATCGTCGGCTGCTTCGCAAACGCCTTCGCAAGTGCGGCGCGCCTCTTCTGCCCGCCCGACAGGGTTTTCGGATCGGCCTCCGGGTCGATGCCAAACTCCATGATCTCGGCCTCGGCCATGTAGGCGCCTTCAAGGCCATCGGCGACATAGTCGAGCACGGTGGCAAAGCCCGACAGGTCCGGCTCCTGCGCAACGGTCGCATAGGTGATGCCGGGTTGGCGCCAGACCTCGCCGGAATCGGGCTCGATCACCTCGGAGATGATCTTCATCAGCGTCGATTTGCCCGCCCCGTTGCGGCCCACCAGCGCGGCGCGTTCGCCCTTGGAAAGGGCCAGCGTCACGCCCTCAAACAGCGGTCCGCTGCCGAAGGTGAGGCGTACATTGGTGAGGGAAATCAGGGGGGGCTGGGCCATGCCGGGGAGATAGCCGCTGATGCGCCCCGGCGCTAGGGCTTGCCGCGAGGGCAAGTCTGGACGGGCAGCGCCGCCTCAGGGAAAGTCGGTTCCATGCCGGAACTCACTCTCCCAGAAGGCTACGCGCCCCACTTTCGTAAATCACGGTTCACCGATCCGTGGGAGCCGCTCTTCTCGCGCAGCATGCCGCGGGAAGTCTCCATCGGACTCTGGCTCGCCGCGGCACACTGCAACTCGCGCGGCCTCGTCCATGGCGGGTTGATCGCCTCGCTGGCCGACAATGCGATGGGCCTGTCCTGCATGGCCGCGCTGGCAACTGAAGCCCGGGCGCCGGATGGTGGCCTTGTCACAGTCACTCTGTCTACAGACTATCTCGGCAGCGCGCGCCTCGGCCAATGGCTCGCCACCGACACGCATTTCGTCAAGACCGGCGGCTCGCTCTGTTTTGCGGGTTGCCTCGTGCGCGCCGATGGCGAGCCCATCGCCCGCGCGAATGCCACGTTCAAGGTGCTCAACGCGAGATAGCGGGCTGGCCGGCATATTGCAGGCCCTGGAATCCTCCGAACATTGCCCGCGATCCGGCCTGCCTGATGCCCGAAATTAACCTTGCCGCGCTAAAGCCGCCTGTATCGCTGCGGGACGCAGGCCGCTGGCCTGCGGCCGGGCAGGCGAGGTAGTGTTGGTCTCATGCTGAAGATGCAGATCCTCAAGGGTGCTTCCTGGCTGCTCGCCGGACGTCTCGCCAGCAATGGGCTGGGCCTGGTCAGCACGCTGATCGCGGCACGCTTGCTGATGCCGGAAGATTTCGGCCTGATGGCGGTGGCGATGAGCGTGCTGGCGATTGCCGGCGCGGTCGTGGAGCTGCCGGTTGGCGTGGCGCTGGTGCAGATGAAGTCCGCGGAAAAGGCCGATTTCGACACAGCCTGGACAATCAATATCCTGCGCGGTGCGATTATCGCCATACTGATGCTGGCGGCGGCCTGGCCGATCTCTGTGCTGATGCAGGACAGCCGCCTGGTCGGACTCGTCGCGGCGTTGGCAGCCTATCCGCTGATCCTGGGCTTCAAGAATTCTTGGTTCGAACAGTATATCCGCGACATGGATTTCCGCCGCGAGGCCATGCTCGACCTCGCCGCCAAGTTCGTCTCGCTCGCCGTCACGGTCTGGGTTGGCTATGTGACGCGCAGCTACTGGGCCCTGCCGCTCGGCCTGATCGCCTCCGCTCTGGCCGTCAGCAGTGGCTCCTTCCTCCTGCGCCCGCAGGTGCCGGGCCTCAGCCTCAGCCGGTTTCGCAAGTTCTTCGGCTTCTCGCTCTGGATCGGCTTGGGGGCCATTGCCGACAGCCTGCGCGATGCTAGCACCACCTTCTTCATCGGCCGCGTGCTGGGCAATGCTAAGCTCGGCGCGTTTGCTGTCGGCTCGCAGTTCGGTGAGCGGCTCGAGCTCGTGCTCTACACGCCGATGGAGCGAACGCTGTTTGCGGCCTTCAGCTCGATTCAGGAAGACATCGTCCGTATACGCAGCGCTTATCTCGGCAGCCTGCGCGCTGGCTTTGCAGTCATCCTTCCGGTTTGCACCGGCATGGGACTGCTGTCACACGAGATCATCACTGTCGCGCTGGGGCCGAACTGGGAACTCGCGGTGTTGGTTCTGGCCGTGGCGGCGCCAGTCACGGCGGTCTACCTCATCGCCGGGCTTAGCAATTCTCTCGCCAACGCTCTCGGCCATCCGAAAGCGTTGTTTCGCTACAAGGTGATCTCCACGGCGCTGCACATCCCGGTGCTCGCCTGGGGCACGCTGCAGTTCGGTCTGGTGGGCGCACTGGCGGCCTGCGCGCTCAACGCGCTCCTCTGGTACGGCTTCAGCATTCATGTCGCGGCCCAGGTTACCGGCCTGACGCGCGCAGCCCAGTTTGCCGCGATAGGGCGCTCCGTCGTGTCGGCGCTGGTGATGTGCGCCGCGGTGCTCGTCTGCCGCTTCGGCCTGCTCGGCGGGCCCGGCGAAGGTCTGCCGGAGCTGCTTGCGGATGCTGCGATCCTCGCCGCCATTGGCGCGCTGGTCTACACGGCTTCACATCTGGCGCTCTGGCACCTGTCGGGCCGGCGCGAGGGCATCGAGCGCAGCGCTTTGGCTTTCCTTGCGCGCGGCTTCAGGCTATGGGCGCCTTGACGCTGCCGGCGTCCGGATTGTTCAGCTGGTGGAACACTTCGCCGGTAAAGGCGTCCAGCATGGCCAGCACGTCCGCATCGAGATGCGCCGGGTCAGTCGAAAAGCCAATCCCGGGTGTCTTGTTGGCATCGAAGATGAACGGCACGCCGCCGGTCATCACATAGTCTATTTTGCCATAGTCGAGCTTCAGCTTCCGGCGCACCGCGAGCAACCTCGGATGCGGTGTGACCGGCAGGCAGCTTACATGCTCGTCTTCGGTTATGATCACCTCGCCCGATTGTTCGATGTTCTCATAGTGCAGATCGCCAAGGAACAGGTATTCGCGCAGCACATGCTTGCCTTCGGCCATTTCCAGAACGAGTTTCTGCACCACGGTGTCCGGCGTGAAATAGTCAGCAGGGACATCTGCCAGCGAGGCAAAGATGCGGTAGTCGGTCTTGGACTGGATCACCGGTGCCGGCGCGCCGCGCAGGAAGCGTGCAAGCCGTCGCACGAGCCGGCTGGCCAGCGCGCGGTCGAGATGTTCCGGCGTGCCGCCGAAGTTCAGCTCAGTCTTCGCGATCACTGGCCCGTCATGCGCCGCGCCGAGCTGCAACAGGCCGTCCGCATACACACTTTTCCGGATGTCCAGTGCGCCAGCATTCAGCTGAACCGGATAACGCTGCGCAAATCGCGCAACCTCCGGCGGTACGACTGACAGATCGACATGTACGAGGATCCCGTCCGCCGGGACGAAGCGGCCGGTGCCGTGTAGATGCACGATCTCGGTGCCAAGTGCGGCGAGGCGGTCGGCGATGATCGCCACCATGTGATGACGAGCGCCGGGCGGCGTGCTGCGGCTATGCAGGATCACCAGCCGCCGGGGGCGATCACTCATCTGCAATACTCCCCAACCGGCTTCGAATCGAACGGCCAGCTTAGCCGGGAATGGTTAAGACAAGCTGGGCGCAGCCATCGAAATTGCTGCATTCCGAGGGGCTTTCAGCCCTTGAGCAAGGCAGTTTCATCCGGCGTGAGCGGCCGCCAGGCGCCCTCGGCGAGGCTGC
>JBGTKN010000446.1:0-1552 GCA_041744615.1 Hyphomonas sp.
GGGCGCGCAGCAATGCCGAGCTCGATGGCGATGCACTGGAGGAATTCGCCACGCCCGACGAGGCCGGGCGCAAGCTGCTGCTGCAGGCAGCCGAGGCGATGCGGCTGTCGGCGCGTTCCTATGTGCGGATGCTGCGGGTGGCGCGCACCATTGCCGATTTGGCAAGCGCGGACGCGGTCGGGCGGATCCATGTCGCCGAGGCGCTCAGCTATCGGCGGCAACCGCCACGGGCGTGAACCGACGGGTATCCGGACCCGGAAGCCTCAGTCGGTCTCGCTCATATTGAGATTGAGCCGCACGGGTTCGTGCTCCTGATCGCCCTCGAACTTCTTGAGGAAGTCCTCGATCGGTACCGCCTGTTCGCGGTTGACCAGCGGCACGGGCTTGGTCAGCTCGAGCGCGCGTTGCTCGTCCGGCGTCATGCGGACATGGATGAAAGGTACCCAGACCTCGCCATATTCGGCTTTCTGATACCAGACGTCGAGGATGTCGTAGGACATCCACTGCCCGTCAGGCTCCTCGAGACGGATGCCCTCGCCGATCCGCGGCACGGCGACGGTCTTCAGGCGAAAGACCGTCTGATGGGTCTCGTTTTGGACTTCGATCTCGATCACGTCTGCGCCGATTCCCGTTTAGCGGAGGTGCCTGACCTCGGCACTGCCAGCAACGTGTTGAAATCGTTTTAACGGTGACGTCATGCATGCCCTGGCGATGCCGGGACGAGATCACGCGGCTTCGCGCGGCCCTGCGTGTTTGACGGATTCCAGCCGTTGGCGGGTTTCGCCCTCCTCGGCCTTGCTGCCATCGGCGCGGATGCCGCGTTGCGCGCGATCGATCAGCGCAAGATCCTTCGGCCCGAGAATACGCCCGTCGTGCGAAAGGATCGAGACCGGGCCGATCGGCAGGCGGTCGCGTTCGTCGACCAGCACCGGGTTCTCGAACACCTCGCCGCCGTATTTCTGGCCCCATTGACGCAGCGCGATCATCGCCGGGAGCAGGTCGAATCCCTTGTCGGTAAGGCGGTAT
The DNA here is from genome assembly GCA_041744615.1 of Hyphomonas sp. GTDB lineage: Bacteria > Pseudomonadota > Alphaproteobacteria > Caulobacterales > Hyphomonadaceae > Hyphomonas. Next base: position 1,027 of record JBGTKN010000446.1, read on the forward strand.
TCGATCTTTCGGCGGTCCTCGGCCATGGGCTTGCGCGCCAGGATTCCGTGCTCGACCAGCTTGGCCAGCCTGTTGGAAAGGATGTTGCGCGCGATGCCGAGTTCGGTCAGGAACTCCTCGAAGTGATGCAGCCCGTTGAAGCCGGCGCGCAGGATCATGAAGCTCCAGCGTTCGCCCATCACCTCCAGCGCCTGCGGCAGGCCGCATTCGGTCAGTTCGCGCAGCGGTTCTCTGATCTCGCCCATGACATTCCTTTCGCGCGCTCTTCCTACCCGGAAAACGCGTGGGTGCAAATCGACCCGGTTGCTGGAGATTTAGGTTGCATCGAGAAACCTAGTTCGCTAGGGGGTGATTCGCAACCAGTTTCAAATCGCAACTCAGTTGCATATTTCGAAACCATGGTTGAAACAAACGCAAGCCCGAAGGACTCTCCCATGACCCTCTCCCTTCCCCGCCTCACCAATCTTTCCGCCATCGCGCTGGGCCTCGGCTACACCGCGCTGACATTCGGGACCGCGCTGGCCCC
>JBGTKN010000447.1:0-3732 GCA_041744615.1 Hyphomonas sp.
CGCGTGACCTTGAGTAAGCCGCGAAGGTGGATTTGTCCGGCTGCCCGGCGACGGGCAGCACCACGACGTCCACATCATCCTTGAATCGCATCAGCGCCGAAGTCGCCACAAAGGTCAGCCGCATCGTTGCGGCGTCCTGCGCACCGAGTTGCCAGTCGCGCCGCTCCCCGATCAGGCGAAGCGCCCGCATGTAGAGTTCTCCCGGCGGCACATCATAGATCGGCGCGGGGCCGTCCGGTTCGGCGGAAGCGATAGATCCTGCCGGAGCCAGCAGCGCCGTGTTGGGGCTGCCCGGCCTGACAAGTGTCTCGAAGTCGATGAAGTCCGGCATGCTGAGGTTCTGTCTCCAGTCAGTGGGCGCGCAATCCGGCGCGGCGGGCGAAGGCGAGATTGACGCGGCTTTCCGGGCGCAGCGCGAGACGTTCCAGCACGAGCGCCCGCGCCACAGGAGCCACCTTACCCCGGATCGCCGCTTCGGTCAGGGTCCAGTCGATCACATCGCGCTGGGCATGACTGCCCCCGAATGAACCGGATATCTGGCGCGCCGACAGTAACGGTTCAATGGCCGCTGCATATTCGCCGCGGTCGAACAGCAACAAGCCATCGATGACCGGCTCGCCGGTCTGGCGCATCCAACGGTTCATTTCCGATTGCGGATTGCCCTCATGTGCGATCTTCACGAGGTCGGTCGCATCGCTGCGCCGCCCGGCCCCGATATAGGCGAGCGCGGCATGCACGTCGTTGAACGGATAGCATTTGCCGTCAGCGTGCTGCGTCCATGTATCTGCCAGTTCGTCCCAACGATCGCCGACATCGATGTTCAGAACATGCAAGCGCCAGAGCAGCGCCGAGGCATCGACCAGATTCTGCGCCACGGTGCTCGCTTCGCCGCGCACCTCTTCGTCATAAAGCGCCAGCGCCGCATCCGGCTCACCCAGTTCCAAATGGCAGAGCGCCAGATGCCACCAGTTGTGCACCTTCAGGAAATTGTCCGGCTGCGCCCAGTGCGCCCGGCGTTTGCGGATGAATTCGCGTCCTTCCGCCGCCCGGCCCTGCATTTCCATAACATGCACGACCGCATGGTGGGCCCAGCAATCGTCCGGGTCGGCTTCAAGTGCCTTCATTCCGGCAGCTTCGGCTCGGTGGTAATCTCCCATCTCTTCAAGGCCGAAGGACAACATGCCGAGGAGCTGCGAGCGTCCGGGCACACCGTCCCAAGCCGGCAGTGCCCGCGCGATCCGGTCACGCAGATTGCGTGCGTTGGCGGTCAGGAAATCCACCTGGTGTCCTGCCAGCAGCCCCATCAGGTCGCAAGGATAAGCGGCATTGTGTAGGTCGAGCGCCCGCGCCGCGCGGGTCCATTCAGTCAACGATGCCAGGTGCAGCGCGGCGATGTGCCCGTCCTCGCGCGGGCCGCGCGGCATCTCCGCGAGGTCATCCACCATGCGCCGTGCCAGCGCCGTCGCCTGCGGCTCAGTCGACATGGCATAGATCCAGGCCTTAGCGATCAGGGCCATCGAAAAGCCCGGCGAATCGGCCAGTGCCTCGCGCAGCGGCTCCAGCGGATCGCCGCAGAAATGGGCAAACCGGGTCACTGCTTGATCAAAAAGCTCCGCCGCGCGGGGCGAGGCGCCCGCAAGGTCCAATCCTTGTCTGTCGCGAAGCGTCATCGCCTGGCTCCCGCCCACGTCGCCCGACTGCATAGTGTGGCGAGCGGGCCCGAGTCGCAAGCCGAACGCAGGGTCCGCACACAACGAAAAAGGGCCGGACCATCGAGGTCCAGCCCTTGAACTCTACCGTTTCACTCTACTGCCGGCCGGCCCGAAAGCCTTGCCGAACGCCGAGATTACTTGGCGAAGTTAGCCATATACGGTTTCGCGGCATTGCGCCATGCGCTGACACAAAGTTCGGTCTGCGCCGTCAGCTCCGTGGTGAAAGCCGAAAGCATTGACTTGGCGAAAGCCGACTGGAGCTCGAACATCTCGCGGGGATCCCGGACATTTGCCAGCGTTTGCGACAGCTCGACGCCCTGTTCCATGGCCTGGGTCATGAAGGTCATGTTGCGCGTGCCGATTTCGCGCAGGACTTCGGTCGAGGCAACCGCGCTGTCCGTCAGGGCTTTGACGCCGCCTTCGGCCATACCGGTGAACTTGCCAGTGAAATCGGTCATCTGGTCAATGCCAGCTTCGATCGTCTTGGTGGTGGCAGCGTTCGGGGGGCGGGCTTCCGCTTTGGCGCGCGCAGTGGATGCAGTTGTCTTGGCCATGGGACGAAACCTTCTTTTTGTAAGCTGTGTTCTGGATAACACACCTTACTCGCAGGTGCAATAAAAATTGTGCGCTGCAACATTAATCATTTGGCGTTCGAATTGCATTCATCTTGCTCCAGTTACAAAACTGTCAGCGGACAGGCTGCGTTAAGGTGTGGTCAACTGCTTTGACGGAAATTAGGTTCAATCCCTGAAGCCCGGGGGTTTTGCGTTTTGGAGGATGCCTTAGATGGCGCTACTCAACCTGTTTCTTTACCGTGCTGCAGCCGTCACGCTTGCTGCTGGTTCGGCGGCGCTCGTTGTCGCCCCGGCCGCTCGGGCCGAGAAGTACGCTGCGCTGGTGATGGACGCTGAAACCGACGAAATCCTGCATTCCCGCTTCGCCGATGACGCGCGCTACCCCGCTTCGCTCACCAAGGTGATGACGCTTTATCTGCTGTTTGACGCAATCAATGCCGGTGAGGTCAGCCTCAACGACAAAATGACCGTGTCGAGGAACGCCGCCGCTCAGCCCCCGTCGAACCTCAAGCTCACGGCCGGGTCCAAGATCAAGGTCGAAGACGCGATCTACGCACTCGTCACAAAATCAGCCAATGACGTGGCCGTGGTCGTCGCCGAACACCTCGGCGGAACCGAGCGGAAATTCGCGGTCAAGATGACCGACAAGGCCCGCGATCTCGGTCTCAAGAACACCACCTTCAAGAATGCCTCCGGCCTGCCGAACACGCAGCAGGTTTCGACCGCCTATGATCTCGCACTGCTCGCCGACGCGCTACTTGAGCAGCATGGCCAGTACTACCACTATTTCGAGACCCAGAAATTCTCCTGGGGCCGGATGGTCTACCGTGGTCACAACGAACTCGTGGGCAAGGTCGACGGCGTAGATGGCATCAAGACCGGTTACACGCGCGCCTCCGGCTTCAACCTGATGACCTCGGCTGAACGCGATGGCCGACGTGTGATCGCCGTGATGCTGGGCGGCGCCACTGCCAAGTCGCGCAATGCGCATGTGGAAGACCTTGTCGAAGCCGCCTTCGCAACGCTCGGCGGCCCGGCCGACCCGACCTCGCCCCAATTGCGAGGGACGACCTCGTTTGCCTCTCTTCCCGCAAACCCAAACGGCGCCGCCGAACCGATGCTGAACGGCGTTCCGTTCAGTGCCTACAAGGCCTCGCCGGTGAACCTGACGCTGGCTGAAGCCGCCGAGGAAGAACTGCCCGGCGAGTTGATTGTCGTGGAGGGTGACGCAGCCGAAGATCTTGCATCGGTCCAGCCTTCCCCCGCGCTGCCGGCGCCCGGCGCCAGTTTTTCGGTCAGCGAGTACGAAGCTCGGCAAACTGCGAATGCTGCCGCTGCGGCCGGCGTGTCGGTTTCCGAGTATGAGGCGCGCCAGAAAGAACGTGCCGCCAACGCTGCCCGGGTCGCCGAGTACACCCTGCGCCAGACGCGCCGCTGACGCCCGC
>JBGTKN010000448.1:0-6194 GCA_041744615.1 Hyphomonas sp.
CCGGCCGCATCGCTGGCCGTCGGCTGGGTGACGCCGAGGGCCTCGGCGAGAGCGGTGACCCGCGCCGGGCCGCGCTGGGTCAGATGCGCGAGGATCTGCGCCTGGGTCGGCGTTAGGGAGGCGGCGTCGGCCTGCCTCCAGCTCTCGGCGCGAAGGAACAGCCCGATCTTAGCCAGCCCGGTCGCGATATGCGTGTGCGTCGTCATTATGCTCCGCCTTTCGGAGCAATATAAATAGGAGTCCTATATAATAGCAAGCGCTAAACTGCCAGGGGCGCTACTCGTTTTGAGTAGTGACGGTTGGTAACAGCTGGCTGGGCAGACGGGAGCGCTCCAGCGCCGCTTTGCCGACCAGTTTGTGTCAGCGGCTAATGTCTTCGAGCGCCCTCAGCAAAGCCCGCGTTTCCGCCTCGGACGTGAAGATCCCGGGCGTGACCCGAACGCAGGCACCCGATGCCAGCCCAGAGCGGACGACGGTAAAGATGCCGAACTGGTTCAGCAGGCGGTCCATTAGCGCCCGGTTCTCTTGAATACTGGTTTCGCCTTTACGCCGGAAGGCGGCAATGCCTGCCCGCAGAGCCGGGTCCGGCGGCGAGATAAGGTCGATGCCTGGAAGCAACCGTGCAGGTTCGGTCCAGGAGTCCGCAAGGAAGCGCAGGCGCGCAGCCTTACGTTCTGCACCAATTTTTTCATGGTAGTCCAGCGCGTCGGCCACGCTCAGCAAAGCTGCAAAGTTCGTTGTTCCCGTATGTAGCCGCGTGTCGATTACAGCCTCGCGACCCTCAGGTTCGCCCATAAACGGATCGATATCGGCAAGACGCGCCCGGCGGATAAACATGAGCCCGACGCCGATCGGTGCGCCGATCCACTTGTGCAGGTTCAGGCCGGCAAAATCAGTGCCCATGTCATGCAGCCTGACTTCGACCTGCCCCCAAGCGTGCGCGCTATCCAGGATGACATCAACGCCGTGCGCGCGGGCCAGTGCCGTAATTTCTCGAACCGGCATTACAACGCCATTACGATGGCTGACATGCGTCAGGAGAATGAGGCGGATATTTGGGTGTGCAGTCAACGCGGATTCATAGGCGCTGATCAGCTCGTTCTTGCTGGCAGGTTCAGGCATCACTATCTCATGGACCTGAGCACCGCGCCGGCTAGACAGCCACCGCATTGCTCTCTGCATGCTGTCATAATCGAGATCACTTAAAAGAACGCCGTCACCGGGCACCAAGCGATTGTAACCACCGATGAGAGCCTGCAAAGCCTCGGTCGCATTGCGTGAGAAAGCGATTTCATCCGCGTGGACGCCGAGCGACGCGGCAACGCGGGCCCGAACCGCGGCTGCATCGGCCCCAAACTGCCGCCGGGTGTAGTATGAGCCCTGTATGTTAACCCGGGCCTGATGGCGGAAATAGGCCTCCTTCACTTGCCTCGACATGACGCCCCAGGCGCCATTCTCGAGTTGGATCACACTTTCTGGCAGGTCGAAATCGGCGCGCACCGAGCGCCAGAATTTTGTGTCCGATGCTTCGCCTCTTTCTGCGCCCCGATCTGGGATTATGGCACATCCGGGCGAAAGGCTGACCAACGTGCCCGCCGCCCCCCGGAGGAAGCTGCGCCGATTAGGCATGCTGATCAAACCTTCCATCGGTGTTCAGGCAATTTTAGAACTTTGCATCAAGACGGACGTAATACTGCCCGCCATCTGTGTCATAGGGCGCGTTGCGGGAATAGATGAGACCGCGATTTGACTGGAAGGTCGCTTCGTCCGGATACGTATCAAAGAGGTTTTCGGCACCAATCCGGACTACAATGTTCGATGACAGATCATATGCTAAGGCAAGATCGAACAAAGTGATCGCGCCAAACTCCTGGAAGATCAGTCCTGTTGTGTTTCCGGAACTATCGGTCCAGTTGCCATAATAGCGTGCCCGGGCTGTTAGATTGAACTTTCCCAGATCGTAGCTCGCACTCGCCGTCGCGTTCTGGTGAGGTCGTCCCTCTTCAAAAACACGCCTTTGCTGATCGTTTGTCACAACGCTGGTTGTACCGCTTTCAACTTCGGTTTCATTGAGATTGACTGCACCGGTCAGCTCAAGTGAGCCCGGGCCGAGGTCGGACTGGTAGTCGAGCGTCAAGTCGATGCCGCTCGTCTTGGTGTCGAACGCATTGACGAAAAAACTGACACCCGTGAAGAGATCAGGGTTCGGCGTCCCGGCGGGGACAGCCTGCGTCGCCGACTGGCTGAAACGGTCAGTCACCGTGACCTGATATGCGTCGATCGATCCCGACAGACCAAAGCCGGTTCGCCAGGTCAGACCGGCGCTGACGGTTTCAGCTTCCTCCGGCTCAAGGGGCTCCGCTCCAAGAGCAATGGCCAGCGAATCTGACGGCGACAGCCGGCCCGAGTTGAAAATCTGGAGCGTCACGGTATCGAGGCCTTGGGTCGTCGCCGTGGAGAAAAGCTGACCCGGTGTCGGCGCGCGGAATCCGGTCGAGTAGGAGGCTCGTGCGGCGAGGTTGCCCATCAATGCAAACCTGCCTGACGCCTTATAGTCCGTAGTGCTGCCGAACTCCGAGAAATCTTCATGCCGGACAGCGCCGGCAAGCGTCAGACGTGATGTCAGATCCGCCTCGACATCAACATAGGCCGCGTTGCTCGTCTGATCGAATTCCCCCGCCTGGCGCGGGCTGAACCCCGGAAACCCGTTTGCATTCGGCGCCAGTCCAGTCGCCGCACCAGGCCCGATTGCATATGACGCCGGCTCGCCCGCCTTGATCTCGTAGGTCTCGGAACGCCGTTCCAATCCGAACGCGATGTTCAGAGGGTTAGCGAGTCCATTGAGATCCAGCTTGTAGACAAAGTCCGAATTCAGATTGAATTCGCGTTGAGCCAGGCTGCCAAGGTTGAAGGCCAGCGGGCTGAGAGGGCCGAGCGAAGCGTTGATTGTGTTTGCGATCCGGTAGTCAATTTGGTTTGAACCGTAGGACGCGCTGATGTCCCAGTTAAAATCATCGCCGTTTGTGCCGCGCAAGCCGGAAGATAGCTGATAGTCCTCATCATCCTGTCCGAAGATAGGTGCGAAGCCCACCGGATAAATGGACCGCGCAGTGAACCCCGGAAAAGCCGATGAGGGGTTGAAAACACTCCCGGTCGATACCGGATTGCGCCAGTTGAAGTCGCTGTCGCCCTCGCCTTCCCCGTAAGTCAGGAAGCCATAGGCCGAGACGGCAGGGACGATCTCATAGGCAAAATTCAGATTTGCACGCAGCGCGCTCGTTTCAGGTTGCCCCCAGCGCTGGACCGGATTGGGCACCTGAAGGGTGGGGTTTGCCGCCTGGAAGGTAATTGCGTCGGGCCGCTGGCGCGTGCGCGAGGTGGGATCGCTCGTCGTCCATTCGGCCCCTCCATTCAGGAAACCGGCTTGGCCAAGCCGCAAGCCGCCCTGCCCGCCCACCCTGTAATTGGCGCCGTCGCCTTCAAAATATTGTCCATACTGAACAAAGCCCTCAAACCCAGGCTCATCTTTCAGGATGACGTTGATCACCCCGGCCATGGCATCGGACCCATATTGCGCGGATGCACCATCCCTAAGGACTTCAACGCGTTTGATCGCGAAAGACGGAATCTGACCAAAATCGGGAGCCTGCGATCCTCGCGATCCGAGCAGCGCCGAGCGGTGAAGGCGCTTGCCATTGATCAGAACGAGGGTTTGGTCAGGCGACAGATTGCGAAGCGAGGCGGGTCGAACAAAAACCGAGCCATCGGCGAGCGGCAGGCGCTGCACGTTAAACGACGGCACGAGTTGGGCCAGGACATCTCCAAACTCGGCAGATGCCGATCCCTGAACAGCCGCCTCCGAGAGCACGTCCACCGGCGCCAGCGATTCGAACTTCGTGCGGCTCGCTTCGCGCGTACCCGTCACGATCACGCGGTCCATGACGGCGGCCTCCTGAGTATCTGGGATACCTTCCGCCGTACCTGTTTGGGCGAAGGCCGGAGATGTCAGGGCAAAGAAAAGTCCAACGCTCGTGCCAAGGAAGATTGCGCGTTTCATAATCGCCTCCGGTAGACATCATCCGGTCGGCGACCGGCCAGAATTTTTTGGTAGGCGCGGGCAGTGAAAAGCGTATGACGCTTGCGTCATGATTTGGTGACGGCAACCGCCATGTTGGAGATTCCGAAACAGGACGCACCGGGTGGTTCGGAATATCCGGATTTCAGCACGACGGTTCGCCCGACATGGTAGTGTTCGGGCTGATCACTTGCTGCGCAGGATCGGCTGACCGATCGACTTCTCTGAGGTCGGCGTGGGACTTTCAGTCCGCCACAGTACTGCGGGCCGTCTCATTCCTCGTTCGACAAGGGTGAGCGCAACCCCGGAACCTTCTCACGCTCCGACTTCGCAGGTTCCGGCGGCCGGTCACTCTACCCCTACTGCAGTGAGGCAGCTCCACCCGATCAATCGCATCTATAAGTCACAGCGAACCGGCGGATCAGTTTGCGCATAACGTGACATTCAGAGCTGCTCTATCCGGCTCATCAGGGGCAGTCATCACATAATAAAGTCAGCACAGAGAAGGATATCAAACCAATCATCAGTCCGGTAATTGCTTGTGTTCAGTACGGATTTAATCAGCGAGCAACTGAGGGTCAGGCAATGTCCTCATCTGGGCAAACGCGCTCGAATCGCGTTGCCCGCTCGCCCATCAATCGCGGCAAGTCCCAGACCGATGAGGACCAAGCCGGCTATATGTTTTGCGTCGAGGGTTTCCTCCAGAAACAGTATGCCGAGAAAAATCGCACTGACCGGTATGAGGAAAGTTACAAGCAGCAGGTTTGTGGCGCCGGCCGCTGCGAGAAGCCGGAAATAAAGTACCTACGCAAAAGCAGTCGACAGGACTGCCAGACCGGTCAAAGCACAGATGGTCTCCAGGGAAGGAAATGTCATATCCCATGGATTGTCCACGATCATCATGATGGGAAACAGCATTAAACTGGAGGCAGTCACCTGACCGGCTGCAGTCATCAGGGGCGGTACATCCATTTGCCTCAACCGCCGGCCGAAGACGCCGGCAAGAGCGTAGGACATTGCGGCCGACAACATGGCGAGCAGCGCGACGACATCCATGCCCGGTGATCGTAACGCCGCGCCCCCTATCATGATCACAACACCGCACAGACCAAGAAGCACGCCGATCATCCGGCCAATTGTGAACTTCTCGTCGTGCGTCAGATAATGCGCCACGACAACCGTGAACAAAGGCGTCGTGGCATTCAGGATCGACGCAACACCGCTTGCAATGTGTGTCTGCCCCCAAACAATCAGGCTGGAAGGCACGAGGTTGTTGAGAAAGCCCATGACAAAGAACGCAGGCCAGATGCGACTGCCCTGCGGGAACCGGAGCCCCAAGAGCCTCGCGGCGCCAAGCAGGCAGATCGCCGCCAGCGTGACGCGCAGCGTGACGATTGTGAAGGGCGGGAGTTCCTTCACGGCCACACCGACAAAGAAGAATGAGCCGCCCCATAATACCGACAGCGTCAAAAGCATCACCCACTGCGCGCCTGTCATGGCGTGATTTTTCCCTGGCAGCGCGCTCATGAGTTCTCCAGTTCAGCCAAGTGTGATTCCGGCGCGGGTTCTGGCACCCTGCCCGGGTCGCAGCAGCCCGTTTCTTGCGATTGATAAGAATAATTTTCGCCGCCTGGGAATCAGCAATGGCGCCGGCAAGCTGAAGCGCTTAGACAAGAATGCTCCCCAGGGATTCTGGTATGCCCCTCCCCTTTTGGTTTTGAATTGCATCATCCGTCTACGGAGGGCCTGCATCTGCTGCGCGCGCTGCCACCAGGCGCCGCTACTCTCACGGAAATGCCAAGCACCTGCAGCTGTGAATTCAGGGGACACCCGCCCGCTAAAGGAGTGACCCGGAACGCTTCACGATCACAAACCAGGTCGGCTGGTGCGCACTCCAGAGCTGCAGGCAGCGCAAATTCGCTCAGCCGGCTGGCGTATCAGGAAGACCCGCATCTGTTCTTTTCCATGGCCTTTAATCATCGACGAAAGGGCCGACTATAATTGCAACCGCTATGCTTAAGCTGTTGCGATCTGAAGTTCGAGTCTCGCATTCAGCCCTCCGCCGGGACGATCCAGCAACTCAAGCCTTCCGCCGCAGCGTGCAGCGGCGCGCTGGGCG
>JBGTKN010000449.1:0-4294 GCA_041744615.1 Hyphomonas sp.
AAGCAAATAGTTGCAAACGACAACTTTGCTGAGGGCGAACTGCTCGCCGCGTAAGCGGTGACGGTTTTTCCGACCTAAGTCCTCCGGTTTCAGACCCGGAGGCGGGGCCCGGGGGCGCCTGGCAACAGAAGCCCCCACCTATCCTTCCTATCAAGTTTACATTGCCCCCTGGGCCGATCAGCCTATGCTGCGCTCCAGAAAAAACCGACGGAGGAAGACATGAACAATTCCGGCATGAACCGCCGCCAGGTACTCGGTGCATCCGCTGTCGTACTGGGCACGATGAGCGCGCGGCCGAGGGCCGAGGCGGCAGTGCCGTCTGCTCCGGGCGCGCTGGATGGCAAGACCATCCTGATCACCGGCGCGGCCTCCGGTTTTGGACGGGCAGGGGCGGAGCATTATGCCCGCCTCGGCGCCCGCGTCTTCGCCACCATGCGAAACATGCCGCGTCCCGAAGCGGCGGAGCTTGAACAACTCGCCGCGGACGAAAGCCTCGCCATCGAAGTCGTCGAGATCGACGTGATGTCGGACGAGAGCGTGCGCACAGGTGTCGCCGCTGTGCTCGCGAAGACCGGCGGCACGCTGGACGTCCTTATCAACAATGCCGGCATCGGCCTCGGCGGGCCGATGGAAGTGCAGGACATGGAAGCGACCAAGCTCCTCTTCGATACCAATGTCTTCGGTGCCCATCGCATGGCACTGGCCGTGCTGCCCGCGATGCGCGCCGCAAAGAAGGGTCAGATCTTCCAAATATCCTCCCAGCTCGGCCGCGTCATTGCGCCGGGCCTCGGGCATTATTCGCCGACCAAGTTCGCGCTCGAAGCGCTCAGCGAAGGCATGGCGTATGAGCTCGTGCCGCACGGCATTGAGGTCACGATCATCCAGCCCGGCGGCTATCCCACCGCGATCTGGACCAAGAGCCGCGCCCGCGCCGATGCCTTGCTGGAGCGCACACAGCAGGCCGTGCTGGATGCCTATCCGGAAATCGCCGCCGGCATGCGAGAGACACGCGGCGGCGGCACCACCGATCCGATGGACATCCCCCGCGCGATTGCCGAGATCATCCAGATGCCGCGTGGCATGCGTCCCCTGCGCCGTCCGGTGCACCCCGGCCCGAAGCCGCAGGAAGCGATAAACGACGTTTCCCGCCAGACACAGCTCGCCATGCTCGGCAACTCGCCCTTCGGCCCCTGGGTGAAGGACGTTTTGGACTAAGAACCAAACCGAATACGGATGGATCTAGAGAAGTATGGTGCCCTTGCCATCTTTCTCCATCGCGCGGATGTAGGAGGGATACTCCCGCATCTGCTTGAGAAACCGGTGTCCGTTCGGAAAGCGCACCTGGTCCATACCCGCGCGGTGCGCGGCAAGTTCCATGCAATAGCCCATCACGATGTCTGCCGCCGTCAGTCCGTCGCCGGCGAACCATTTCGACTGGCCGAGCGCCGTCTCGATCTCCTGCATCAGCGCCTTAAGGCGCGGATCAAAGAAGGCCGTGTTGATCGCCCCGACTAGCGACTTCGCCACCGGCCGGATCAGGAAAGGTGACCGCGCCGTCAGCGCGCCCAGCACGAACTTGTTGGTCAGCAGCGGCTGGAGGCTGCCCTGCGCCGTGTGGAACCAGAAGAGATAGGCCGCGCGGTTCGCCGCTCCCGGCGCCGGCCGCAAGGCGCTGCCCGGATGGCCATCAACAATGTAGTCGACGATGGCATTCGTCTCCGCCAGCGTCACCGCTCCCTCGGTGATCACCGGCGCGGTGCCTAGCGGAGAGACTGCCTTGTAGGCCGCCGGGGCGAGGCGCGTCTGCGGATCGCGGTCATACAGCTTGATCTCGTAAGGCACACGCAGCTCCTCCAGAAGCCAGAGGATGCGGATGGACTGGGATTTCTCCAAGTGGTGCAGCGTGATCAAGTTCGGCGCTCCCGGCAAAGTGAGATGCCGGGTTAGCTAGTCCGGAACGCGCGCCCAAGCCAGTGCTGTCGTGGCGACAGGCGCCGGCGTTTCACCCTACTCGATGCCGAGCACGTCCTGCAGGAACAGAGTCTCCGCCTCGCGCTGGGCTTCGCGGTTGGATTTCTTGCGGAAGCCATGGCCTTCATCCATCGCCATCATGAACCAGGCCTTCACGCCGTTCGCCTTCACGGCGGCCAGGATCTGTTCGGCCTCGGTATACGGCACGCGCGGGTCGTTGAAGCCCTGGATGATGAACAGAGGCTTGGTGATCTGCGAGGCGTTCTGCAGCGGCGAAATCTCGTCGAAGAAGGCGGCAATCGCCGGATCACGCTCGTCGCCATACTCCTCGCGGCGTAAGTCGACGCGGTAGCCCTCGGTATTTTCGAGGAAGGTCTTGAAGTCCGAGATCCCGACGATGTTGACGCCCGCCGCGAGCCGGTCGCCATAATCAATCATCGAGGCGAGCACCATGTAACCGCCATACGATCCGCCATGCACGACGACCCGGGAGGCATCAAGCTCCGGCTGTGTGGCAATCCAGTCCAGCAGCGCGCCGATATCCTCGACTGATTTCTTGCGGTTCAGTCCATTGTCGAGTGAAACATAGGTCTTTCCGTACCCGGACGACCCGCGCACGTTCGGCACAACTACCGCCATGCCGAGTTCAGTTGCCCAGTATTGGTAGACCGAAGAGAAACCGGGACGCGACTGGCTTTCCGGTCCGCCATGGATCGAGATGATCACGGGGAAGGGGCCAGCGCCCTCGGGGCGGTAAATGAAGGCGGGGATGTCCATGCCGTCCGCATTCGGATAATCGAACATTTCCGGAGTGACGAAGCTTTCCGGATTGAGCCCGCCGGTCTCCGCTTCGGTCCAGCGTGTCAGGTTGAGCGTCGCAATGTCGAATGACCAGGCATCCGCCGGGCTGGTTGCGCCGTTGAAGGTGAAGCCGATCTGGTTGCCGCTCGGCGAGAAAGTCAGCCCGCTGGCGATGCCCACCGGTAGGGTCGGGCCGGGACGCACCTGACCGCTCGCGACATCCGCCAGCCGGATGGTGCCCAGCCCGCCTTCGTTCAGCGTGAACGCGACCGTCGTCTCATCCGGCGACAGCGTCCAGTCGGCGACGTCCCAGTCGATATCGGCGGTGTAATTCGTTACCGTACCGTCCGGTGCGATCCGCACGAGGTTGCGGAACTCGCTGCCCTTGTCCGTCGAGGTCAGAACCGAGCCGTCGGCCAGCAGCGCCGCGCCGGAATAGGCGACGTCATCGCCGGGATTGATCTCGGTCAGCGTACCGGTTGCCACATCAAGGCTGTAGAGATGGCTCTTGGCCACCGAGATATAGCGTTGCAGCAGCAGCGTCTTGCCATCACCCGACCAGTCGACCGGCCCGATCGCGCCTTCTCCCTCATGTACGACGCGCAGGCTCGCCGGGTCCGCCGGATTGGCGATCAGGATGTCATTGTTCGGGTCGCCCGCATTGGTTCGCGCCCAAGCGACGACGCTTCCATCATCGGACCAGAGCGCGCTGCCATTGCGAGAGCCCGGTTCGGAATACTGCGTGATCTCGCCAGTGCCCAGATCGAAGCGGTAGGACTGGTAATACTCGTCGCCGCCCCGGTCCTTTCCGAACAGGAAGGCGCCCCCTTGCGGGCTGACATCGGCGCCTCCGACCGCGTCGGTATAGAAAGTCAGCTGCCGGCGCGCGCCTCCGGGGAAGCGCACTTCATGGATCTGGCTGACATCGGCAAAACGGGTCGAGATCAGGATGCCGCCTTCACCGGTCCAGTCCTGGAAACCGTGCCCGCGCACGTTTTCGTAGCGCGTCAGGCGCTCCTTCAGTTCGGTAGAGGCCGGCGGCACGCCTTCGAGCACGAGACTGCCTTTGGTTTCGCGCGCGCTCTCCGGCGCGGCCGTCTCGGTCAGCGCCGTTTCCGGCACGGTGCCGGTTTGAGCGCAGGCGGCGAGGGCGAAGGCGGCGATCGAAGTGAATAAGGCAAGGCGGCGCATCAGGGGCTCCCGGAGTTTCGGTTTTGTCATGCCCGCTTTTTAATGCGTTCCGTTCCCGCGTCACCCCTTTTTCAGGTCAGGGGGTTCACATCACCGATGCAATCGGGGTTTAAGGCGCAGAGGATGCACGAACTGGAGCGCCGCACATGCTGAAACGGACCGGATGGATTGTCGCCGCCGCCTTGCTCGCGCTCGGCGCCTGTCAGCATGAAACGCCTCCGCCCGCAGCGCCTGTCCTCGCCGAAGCATCGGCGCCGCAGCGCGTGCTCCTGATCGGTCTCGACGGGTTTCGCCCCGAAATGCTCGGCTGGGACGCGCCGAACCTGAACGC
>JBGTKN010000450.1:0-3416 GCA_041744615.1 Hyphomonas sp.
GGAAGCCGCTGCCCGTACGGGCCAGGGACACGCCGTGCTGCGCGTGGCGCTGCTCGCCGCCGCCGATGACAAGGAAGCCGGTGAAGTCTGGCGCGCCTGGGTCGGCCGCGACATCCGTCAGCCGCTGCGCATGTTGCTGGCCGAACTCGCCGCAAAACGCGTGATCCGTCGCGATTTCGAGCTTGATGATGTGATCGAGCAGCTGCTGGGGCCGATCTTCCACCGGCTGACAATCATGCGCGCGCCGGTCAAGGATGGATTCTGCGCCGATCAGTCGGCAGCGTTCCTTCGGACCTACGGGGCGTTCTGAGGCCCTCGGTGCGTTACGGGCCCCGGCCTGATACGCCTATTTGCGTCGCCAGACCATCAGGGGATCGAACGCGCCGGTTTCGGCGGCTTTCTGGAGTTGGGCGATCTGGTCGGTGACGGCGTTGGACTGCGGCTTGGCGGACGTGGCGCGGTAGAGCGCTTCATCGAGACGGCAGATCTGTTCGTAGAGCGCTTCGGTTCGGCCAACGAGTTCCAGGAAGCGCGGCGGCAGGCCCCTTCCCTGCTGGGCGACGGGGTCCAGCGGCGGCTCGTCGCGGCGGATACGGTACTTCCTGGAATTGGCATCTTCGCGGCGCATCTCACCATCGCGCACGGCTTTCTGCATCACCAGCCAGGAAGCAGCCTGCATCAGACGCGTGGTCAGTTCCATGCTCCAGGCGGAATAGGTGAGGCTGGCTTCGCGCGGAAGGGTTTTCGATTGGTCGCGGCCGGGACCGTCAAGATAGGAGGCGGTCTCCTCGACGAGGGCCATGCCGCGCGTGAACACGGTGTCGAACAGTTTTCCGCCGGTGAAGGCTTCGGTCGGCCCCGAGGGCCCAACCGGATCACGTTCTGCCATGCGCCCACTCCGCTTTACCGCGTCCGAACATAAAACCCTAAAGGTCAGCCCTTTCGCGAGGCTTAACTCCCGCCGCCAAAGAGCGCATCTGCGGCGCGCTTCTGGGCAAGCTTCTTCTCTATCTCGGTCTCGCAGGCCGCGATCTCGGACTTCAAATGCGCAATGCGAACCTCGAGTTCCGCGACCGACATCTGGTCGATCGCCTGGGTACGCTTCACCAGCACCGGTTCTTCATCTGGCATGGCCATCGGTGGCTCCCGTTCAACGGTTTCAGAAAAGCAGAAAGACGGGCTAGAAGCGACTCGAATCCTTGGTTTTACCCTTTGCGAAAGGCGCCGACATGACCGCCACGATGCACGCCGCGTTTGCCCCACCCGGCGAGAAACTGGTTCTGACCGAAATGCCGCGCACTGCGCCGGGGGCCGGCGAAGTGCAGATCGAGGTCGCGGCGGCCGGGTTGAACCGGGCGGACCTCGCCCAGAAGGCCGGCGCTTATCCGCCGCCGCCGGGGGCTTCACCGATACTCGGGTTGGAAGTGTCCGGCATTGTCTCGGCTGTCGGCCCGGGCGTGCAGCGCTACAAGGTGAGCGACCGGGTAGCGGCGCTGCTGGCAGGCGGCGGGTATGCGACCCATGTTTGCGCCGATGAAGGCTCTGTGCTGCCAGTCCCTTCGGGGTTTGACCTGCAACTCGCCTGCTGCTTTCCGGAAGCAATTTTTACGGTCTGGGCGAACGTGTTTGACCGGGCGGGGCTTAAACCGGGCGAGACGTTCCTCTGCCATGGTGCGACTAGTGGCATTGGGGTGATGGCGCTGCAGATGGCAAAAGTCTGGGGGGCGCCGAAGATTTTCGGCACCGCGGGCTCCGAAGAGAAGTGCGCCCTCGCCCGAGAACTGGGGGCGACACGCGCGATAAATTACCGCGAGGAGGCGTTCGAGGAGATTGTGAAGGCCGAAGGCGGCGCGGATGTCACGCTCGACATGGTGGGCGGAGATTACATCCAGAAAAACATCTCGGCCGCCAAGCTCGATGGTCGCATCGTCAACATTGCCTATCAGGACGGATTTGCGGCGAGCGTAAACTTTGCGCCCGTGCTGATGAAGCGGTTATCTCTGATGGCGACGACGCTGAGAGCGCGTCCGGTGCCTGAGAAACGCCGTATCCGCGACGCGGTGGAGCGGGATTTCTGGCCGCATGTCCTGTCAGGCGCGATCCGGCCGGTGCTCGACGGCAGTTTCCCGCTGGCCGAGGCCGAGGCCGCCCTTGCCCGCATGAATCATGGCGGGCATTCGGGGAAAATCCTGCTGAAACCCTGATTCCGACGCGACTCCAGAGCGTCTCTTTCCTCCGGCGGGCTTCTGACGTATAGACCCGTGCAAGGTACCCAGTCGTCCTGGACCCCAACCGCCCGGCACCCCAAGTGCCGGGCGGCTGCATTTCAGGCGGCAGATTTTTTGAGGAGATTTCCATGTCCGACGTTCTCATGCCGCGCGCCACCGCCGTCTGGCTGCTCGACAACACCACGCTGACCTTTGCGCAGATCGCAAAATTCTGCGGCCTGCACCATCTCGAAGTGAAGGGCATCGCAGACGGCGATGTCGCCGAGAACATGCGCGGCGTGGACCCGATTGCGGGCGGCATTCTCTCGCGCGAGGAAATCGCGCTGGGCGAAGCCGATGCCACCTATGACCTCAAGGTCGAACAGTCGCGCATCGATCATATCCCGCAGCCGAAACGCAAGGGCAGCCGCTATACGCCGGTCATCCGCCGCGCCGACAAGCCGGACGCCGTAGCCTGGTTCATCCGCCACCACCCGGAAGTGCCGGACGCGCAGATCATCAAGCTGATCGGCACCACGAAAGCGACGATCAACAATGTGCGCGACAAGTCTCACTGGAACGCGACCAACATCAAGCCGGTGGACCCGGTGACGCTGGGCCTGTGCAGCCAGATCGAACTCGACGAAGTCATCGCCAAGGCCGCCGACAAGCGCCGCAAGATGGACGCCGAGAAAGCCGCCCGCTCCGAAGGCCCCGGTCTCGCCCCGGCGCAGGATACCCCGGCCTTCGAACCGGAGCCGGAAGAAGTCTACAAGAAGTCCGTATCGGCGCAGGACGTCTTCCGCGACTTCGAGTGATCCTTCTGCGGGGGGCTGTTCAGTCCGCCCGTCTCAGAAACACATAGAAGGCCCCTGCTCCGCCATGCTTGGGGTGGGATTCGGCATAGCCGGAGACGAGCCGGCGCGCGCCGGCCGATTCCAGCCAGTGCAGGAAGTTGCGGCGCAGGACGCCCTGGCCCTCCTTGCCCTTTCCGGTGATCACCAGCACGCAGCGCGCACCGTCCGCCTGCTGACGTTCGAGGAAGGCCGGCAACGCCCGCGAGGCGCTCGCCTGCGTGTGGCCATGCAGATCGAACCGCGCCGCAATCGCGAGATTTCCGCGCCGGACTTTCTTCTCGCCGCTACGTTCGGCGAGCGGCGCGGGCGATTTCGGCTCCGCCGGTTTCTGCACTTTCGCGGCAGGGCGGAC
>JBGTKN010000451.1:0-5937 GCA_041744615.1 Hyphomonas sp.
GCTTACGCGGCGAGCAGTTCGCCCTCAGCAAAGTTGTCGTTTGCAACTATTTGCTTTTGAGCTTCTAACGCAGCTCAAGCGAGCGAAAGCCTCGTCTTTACACGTCCGTCGACACTATTTCAGCCCCATCAGGAAACGGCCGCTCAGCCGTCTTTTGGTGGAGATGCCGGGTACCGCCCCCGGGTCCGAGCCGCTTATTACACGCGCATTTATCGCCATAGTCCGAAGACCTTCTCAATATAGGCGATCCGCCCTTCCGGGGTAAGCCCCTATAACGTTAAGGGGCCTTAACAGCTCACCCGCCGTTGAAATGGCCGTGGATGCGGATGGCGAGGGCTTCGTTGACCCCATCGACCTGCATCAGGTCGGCGACCTTGGCGCGGGAGACGCCGCGGGCGGAGCCGAAATGGTGGAGAAGCGCCTTCTTGCGGGTCGGACCGATGCCTTCGATTTCGTCAAGCGGCGAGCGGGCGGCTTCGGCGGCGCGTTTCTGGCGGTGGGCGCCGATGGCCCAGCGGTGGGCCTCGTCGCGCAGCCGCTGGAGGTAGTAAAGGACGGGTGCATTCTCGGGCAGCTTGAACGGCGCGCGGCCGGGGCGGAAGAACTGCTCGCGGCCCGCGTTCCGGTCAACGCCCTTGGCGATCGACACAAGGGTGACATCGTCCGGGGTCAGACCAAGCTCGGCGAGAGTCTCGATGGTCGCATTGAGCTGGCCGAGGCCGCCATCGATCAGCACGAGATCCGGCCAGTCCTGATCCTGCCCGGCTTCGCGTTCTTTCAGCGCGCGGGCGAAGCGGCGGCGCATCACTTCGCGCATCATGCCGAAATCATCGCCGGGCGTTATCTCGGTGTCCTTGATATTGAACTTGCGATAGGCGGCCTTGCGGAAGCCTTCAGCGCCTGCGACGACCATGCCGCCGACGGCGTTCGTGCCCTGGATGTGGGAGTTGTCGTAAATCTCGATGCGTTCGGGAACTTGCGGCAGTTCGAAAACTTTCTGCACTTCGAGCAGCAGGCGTTCCTGGCTGGCGGTTTCCGACAACTTGCGGGTCAGCGCTTCGGCGGCGTTGCGTTCGGCCTGGGTGAGCAGGTCGCGCTTGGCGCCGCGTTCGGGGCGGCGCAATTCGATTTTCCGGCCAACCTTCAGACTCAGCGCCTCCGCGATCAGCTCGGCCTGTTCGGGCAGCTCGTTGACTAGGATGAGGCGCGGCGGGGGGCGTTTGTCGTAGAACTGGACGAGGAAGGCAGCGAGGATTTCCTCCGCGCCCTGATCACGTTCGTGGCGCGGGAAGTGGACGGTGGCGCCCCAGTTCTGGCCCGCGCGAATGAAAAAGACCTGCACGCAGGAGACGCCGCCATCCATCGCGATGGCGAAGACGTCGGCTTCCTCGATGCCGTCGGGGTTCACGTCCTGGGTGGCGCGGACATGTGCGAGGGCGCGGATCCGGTCGCGCAGGCGGGCGGCGTCCTCGAACTGCATCGCCTCGGCCGCCGCTTCCATTTCGGCGGCGAGGCGTTTCTGGAGATCCGCCCCCTTCCCGCGCAGGAAGTCAGCCGCCTCGTTGGCCAGCTCCGTGTAGTCTTCCCGGGAAATCAGGCCAACGCAGGGCGCGGCGCATCGCTTGATCTGGTGCAGCATGCACGGGCGCGCGCGGGCCGAATAGACGCTGTCCTCGCAGGTTCGCAGTAGGAACGCTTTCTGCAGCGTGTCGAGCGTACGCATCACGGCGCCGGCGCTGGCGAAGGGGCCGAAATAGTCTCCCTCGTCCTGCTTGCTGCCGCGATATTTCTTGATCTGAGGCGCCTCGTGATTGCGGCGGATCAGGATGTAGGGAAACGACTTGTCGTCGCGCAAGAGCACGTTGAAGCGCGGCTTGAGCGATTTGACGAGGCTTGCTTCCAGCAGCAGGGCTTCGGTCTCGCTTTCGGTGGTGACGAACTCCATCCGACGGGTCTGCAGGATCATCCGGGCGATGCGCTGGGTATGGCCGCCCATGCGGGTATAGTTCGAGACACGGGCTTTCAGGTCGCGGGCCTTGCCGACATACAGGACTTCGTCCGCCTCGCCGAACATGCGGTAGACGCCTGGCTTCGACGGAAGCCGGGAGAGGTTGTCCTTGATGACATCGACGCCGCGCCGGGGGGCTGCGCCGGCCTGATTCTCACTCATGCCAGACAGATAGCCCCGCCGGAGCCGGGCAGGAAGGGCGCTATGCCATCGTCGTGGACGAGGCCATCCAGCCGAGGCTGGCGGCGGCGGCGACCGTCATGAACATGACCCCGATGAAACGGCCACCGGCGCGTTCATCCTCGGTCTTGCCCCTGAAATGTCCTACCATCAGATAGAACAGCCCAAATGTGACGAGACAGAGCAGCACCAGCCGCTCCGTCGTCTCGAGCCCCTGGACGAATTGCGTTCCCTGGCGGACCATGTTGTTCAGGTCACGCTCGACATCAGAGAGCGCGGAATCGATCCGGGCTTTCCAATTGCTACCTAACATCTCCAACCTCCGGGCCAGCCTTTCGGCCTGAAGCTCCTGCCCGTCTCAACAGAATGCCCGAATTATTTTACTGCTCGGCCAATTCTTCGATGAAAATTGACCGATCCGGCGCAATCAGCGGGAAACCATGCCTTTCTCCTTCCGGGCCGCTCCGCGCCTTGCGGAGGCTGAGACACGCCGGTATGCGTGCGCCGCCTGCCCCCAACCTAGGAGCCCTGACGACATGGCCGCCGATATCAAGCTTTCCGACGCCATTTCCCGCGTGAAGCCGTCCGCTACGATTGCCGTGACGACCAAGGCGAACGAGATGAAGCGGCAGGGCCTGGACGTGATCGGCCTCGGCGCGGGCGAGCCGGATTTCGACACGCCTGAGAACATCAAGGACGCGGCGATCCGCGCGATCCGCGAAGGCAAGACGAAGTACACACCTTCGGACGGCATTCCGGAACTGAAAGAAGCGGTCTGCGCCAAGTTCGCGCGCGAGAACGGGCTGACCTACAAGCCGTTGCAGGTGAACGTCTCGCCCGGCGGCAAGGCGGTGCTGTTCAATGCGCTTATTGCGACGCTGAACGTCGGCGACGAGGTGATCATTCCGGCGCCCTACTGGGTGAGCTATCCGGAGATCGTGCTGCTGGCGGGAGCGAAACCTGTCGCCGTCATCTGCGGAGCCAACTCAAGTTACAAGCTGACGCCGGAAGCCCTGGACGCGGCGATCACGCCGAAGACGAAATGGCTGATCCTCAACTCGCCGTCGAACCCGACCGGGGCGGCGTATTCGCGCGCCGAACTGAAGGCGCTGGCGGAGGTGCTGCTGCGCCATCCCCATGTCTGGGTGCTGACCGACGACATGTACGAGCACCTAGTCTATGACGGGTTCGAGTATTCGACCATCGCGCAGGTCGAGCCCGCGCTGTATGATCGTACGCTCACGATGAACGGCGTCTCCAAGGCCTACGCGATGACCGGCTGGCGGATCGGCTATGCGGCCGGGCCGGAGAAACTGATCAGCGCGATGCGCAAGGTGATGGACCAGTCAACCTCCAATCCCTGCTCGGTGAGCCAGTGGGCGAGCGTCGAGGCGCTGAACGGGACGCAGGATTTCCTCCCTGGCTTCCGCGCGGCTTATCAGGCGCGCCGCAATTTCATGGTCGAAGGGCTGAACAAGGCAGAGGGGCTGATCTGTCCGAAGCCGGAAGGCGCGTTCTATGTGTATCCGTCCTGCGCGGGCGTAATCGGGAAGACGGCGCCCTCGGGCACGCGAATCGACAATGACAGGACATTTGCCAGCGAACTTCTGGAAGCAGAAAAGGTCGCCATCGTGTTCGGGGAAGCTTTCGGCCTGCCCGACACGTTCCGGATTTCCTATGCGACCTCGGACGCGGCGCTGAAGGAAGCGCTGGTGCGTATCCAGCGGTTCTGCGCCGCGTTGTCATAGACGCGGTCTATAACACCTTCGGATAATGCGCATTTGTGCGCGGGCGGGTTTATACCCATATCCAGCGCACAGAATTCGATAGCTGCAAGGAGACTGACATGGCGATCGATATCGGACTGACGGACGCCGCCCGGAAATCCTCGGCGGAGGCGCTGAAGGCGCTTCTGGGCGAGACCTACGCGCTCTACACTAAGACCCACGGCTACCACTGGAACGTGACCGGGCCGCGCTTCAACGAGCTGCACAACACGTTCATGGTGCAGTACAATGAACTCTGGCTCGCGCTCGACCTGATTGCGGAACGTATCCGGGCGCTCGGCCATTTCGCTCCGGGCTCGTCAGGCGAAATGCTGCAGAATGCGACGATCAAGCCGGACAACGGTGTGCCCGACGCGGCCGACATGGTGAAACAGCTGGCGGCAGGACATGAAGCGGTCAGCAAGGCCGCAAAGGAAGGCATCAAGATCGCCGAGAAAAACCAGGATCCGGTGACGGTCGACCTCTGCACGCAGCGCGCGCAGATTGCCGAGAAGACGGCCTGGATGCTGAGAGCAGCCGTCTAGGCTTTCACGGCGCCGATGCCGCGCGCGAGCGCCGCCATCGCGTCGCGCGCATAAGCCTTCGAGACGCGTGCACTCGCCAGCTGCATGAAGCCGTGCGGCGCGCCAGGATAGACGTGCAACTCGACCGGCACTCCGTCCGCCATCAGGCGCTTCGCGTAGTCGAGGTTTTCCTCCGTGAACAGATCAAGTGCGCCGGTGGCAATGTAGGCGGGCGGCAGGCCCTTGAGGCTTTCCGCCCGCGCCGCCGCGGCGTAGGGGGAGACACCTTCGCTGCCCGGCGGCTGGCCGAGCAAGGCGGACCAGCCGAAATAGTTGGACGCGTTGGTCCAGACGAACTCGCCATACATCGGCGAGAGGTCCGCGCGCACGGCGGTACGGTCGTCCAGCATCGGGAAGATCAGCTGCTGGTGGCAGAAGCTGTACTCGCCCCGGTCGCGGACGAGCAACGCAAGGCCCGCCGCGAGGCCGCCGCCGGCGCTCTCCCCGGCGACCGCAATGCGGCCGGTATCGATGCCGAGACCCGCGGCGTTCTTCACGGTCCAGGCAAGCGCGGCATAGGCATCCTCGACATTGCCGGGGAAGCTCGTCTCCGGCCCGAGCCGGTAGGCGGGGGCGATGACGACCGCGTCGAAGGCCTCGGCCCACTGCGCGCAGAACGGCGCCGACCAGTCGGGACTCCCGAGGATGTAGCCGCCGCCGTGCAGGTGGAGGATCGCCGGGCGTGAAGCAGCGCCCTGCTTCTTCCGGTAGATGCGCACGCGCACATCGGGCGAGCCCGGGGCGCCGGGAACATGCACCTCTTCGGCCAGCACCGATGGCGGCAATGGCGGCATCTGGGCCAGCATTGCGCTGCGCATTTCGCGAATCTGCGGCAGGTTTTCTGCCGTGATGTTCAAGGTCGGGAACGCCTCCAGGAAAGGCAGCAGTTCCGGATCGACGAGGCCGTGTGACGACATTCTGGTCTCCTTGTCTGAACCTTGTTGTGACGGCAGCGATTATTCGTCGAGCAGGCGCACCACGCCTTCGGCATAGATCACCTCGATCTCGAGACGCTGGCTGACAGGTGACGGGGTGCCCTCGTCGACGATCTCGAGCGGCCGGTCTTCGCCGTAGCCCACTGCCTCGATGATGAGCCCAGGATCCACCCCCTGCCCGATCAGCCAGGCTTTCGTATCATCGGCCCAGCGCTGGGTGAGCGCGCGGTTTTCGGCGCGGTCGCCGACACTGTCGGTGTGGGCTTCAATGCGGATCCCGGCGACCCTGCCCTGTTCGATCGCCGGCAACACCTCGGCGGCATAGAGGCCGGGCGCGAAGGCCGCCCGGTCTGCGATGGGCAGCCTCAAGAACACCGAGCGGATCACCTCGTAGCGCGGCGCAGGCTCCGCGACAGCCGGAGGTGGCGGAGGAGGCGGCGGCGGCGGTGGCGGTGGCGGCGGCG
>JBGTKN010000452.1:0-1731 GCA_041744615.1 Hyphomonas sp.
GCTGCCCTCTCGGCGCTCGGCCGTTTCGCCGAGCCGATCCCGGGCACCTTCGTCCTGCGCTCGGACCGTCCGCTCACGGACGTTCGCCGAGCGCTTGTCTCGGCAGCTCCGGAAGGCGCGCCATTGATGATATTCGAATCCCGGGACGCCCGCGTCGGCTGGACCGGCCTTTCATCTCAGATCGCCGACTCGCTCCGAGCCGTCTGGGACGCGCCGATAAATCCGTCTGCGGCTTAACCTTTACCCTATCTTCGTCACCTGCCCGACGTGCCTCTGCCAGTTCTCCACATAATGCAGCGCCGACATCCTGATCATCTGGATCTGCGGCGCGGAGACGTCCTTGATCACCTTACCCGGCGCGCCCATCACCAGTGAATTGTCGGGAATCTCCTTGCCTTCGGAGATTAGCGTGTTCGCCCCGATGATACAGTTCTTCCCGATTTTCACCCGGTTAAGGATCGTCGAGCCCATGCCGATCAACGTGTCGTCGCCGATCTCGCAGCCATGCAGGATCACCCGGTGGCCGACCGTCACATTTGCCCCAATCGTCACCGGCGCGCCGATATCGGTATGGATCACGCTAAGGTCCTGAATGTTCGTGTTCTCGCCGATTGTAATCGGATCATTGTCACCCCGCAGCACGCAGCCATACCAGACAGAGGCATTCTCCCGCAGGATCACGTTGCCCATCACTTCGGCGCTGCCCGCCACCCAGTATCTGCCGCTTTCCGGCAGGGTCGGCCTGAAACCGCCAATCTCGTAAATCGCCATGTAGCCTGCCCTCTCGTTACGCTTGCGGAATGTCATTTAACCGTCTGATAATGATGGTATCCTATAAGGGTTGTAGATTCGGAGAGGCAATGGCCGTTTACGTGCCCATTCATCCCTCACCGCCGGAAGCTTCGCTTCCGGACGCTGGCCGCCCGCCTCTTGCGCGGGCCTCCGCATCATCCACTGTTTCGCCGAGCCGCTGCGCATTTCCGCCAGCGGCTTTTTTCATGCCCGCAGCCAAGGAGGCCTCCCATGGGTAAACGTAATGCAGCCAAGCGCCTGAAGACCGCCACCGAGGTTCGTCCCTCGGCCTGGTTCGACGAGCCCAGCCGCACCAAGGGACCCCACCTCCACGCCATCGAAGGTGGCCGCCGCAACTGGCACCCCGATGACGGCGAAGCCGTCACCAATCTCCAGCCGCACGAACGCACCCAGCGCTATCAGAAGTCCGTCAAGCCCCGCTCCGAAAACCAGGCCCAGCTGATGAACGCGATGGAGAGCCACGCCCTCGTCTGCGCCCTCGGCCCGGCCGGCACCGGCAAGACCTATCTCGCCATCTGCAAGGCCGTCGAAGCCCTGCAGAAAGGCAAGGTCTCGAAGATCATTCTGTCGCGCCCCGCCGTCGAAGCCGGCGAACAGCTTGGCTTCCTGCCCGGCGGCATGGAAGACAAGCTCGCGCCTTACCTGCGCCCGCTCTACGACGCACTCGCCGACCGTCTGTCCCCCGCCCAGCTGAAACACATGCTGGCCGAAGGCACGATCGAGATCGCCCCTATCGGTTTCATGCGCGGCCGTACACTGAACAATGCCTTCATTGTTATCGACGAGGCGCAGAACTGCACCTACACGCAGCTGAAGATGCTGCTCACCCGCCTCGGCTGGCACTCCACTATGGTGATCACCGGCGACCCCGGCCAATCCGACCTCCTGCCGGAATTCTCCGGCCTCGCCAAAGCCGCC
>JBGTKN010000453.1:0-4311 GCA_041744615.1 Hyphomonas sp.
GGACTTCCGCTTCTTCACCGCTGCGCGAATCTCTTCGGGGCCGCGCGCGCTGAGGCCGCTTCTCTCGCCTTCGATGAGCGCCGCGCGAATAGCCTCGATCTCGGAAGTCTCCTGCTGCGCCTTGCGGATCAGGTCGCGCAAGACCTCGCTGTCGTTCGTGTAAGCGCCGCTGTCGATCTGCGCCTTGATCCAGTCATTCTGCGTATCGGTGAGGGTAATGGTCTTTCGGACTGTGGTCATGGCTCGGCTCCTTCGGGCGCAAAAGTCATACTATTGGTGCCCAATAGCACGTTTTGGGGCATTCCAGACAAGAATTTTCGGTCGGGTTTGACCACTTGGTCCCTTCCGCTCGCCGCCTTGGATCGGAGAGGTCTCGTACAGCTGGCGGTTGCGGGATAACTGACGTATTGCTTGGCGCGCGCGCTCGTGCGGCGGCGCTGTATCAACGACTTCTGGCCGGTTGTTTCCGGCGATCTCACGCCGGGTCGTGGCCCGGCATCCCGATGACCGGACTGTAGTGACCCTGCCGCTCGCGGGCGATGACCATGGGAGCCGACTTGGCCCTAAACAGCCAGTCGCACTCAATCATCTCACAAGCACCGGCGCCTGTTTGAGACAGGTATCGTCGGTGAGTTGCTTGACCAAGAAATCGGCAACGTCGCTGCGCGAGACAATCCCATTGCGCCAGTCTTGCGGGGAAACCAGTATGCGGTACCGCCCCACTTTGCGCGTATTTATCAGGACACCAGGCCGAACGATGGTCCAGTCGAGACCGCTCTGCTTGATCATATTCTCCTGAAGGTCTTTGTCGCCATAGGCACGGCCGAAAACCAGATCGAAGCCAAGGCGTTGCAGAGGTGGTATCCTCGACCGGCTGTCTCCGGCGCCGAAACCTGTCACGCTCATCAATCGGCGCGTGCCGGCGTCTTTCATAAGAGGAAGGAGCGTTGCCGTTGCTGTCGAGAACAAGTCGATCGGACCTGTGAGCATGCGCGTGTTTGCGGGTACGCCGAGCGTCTGGACGACTGCGTCGACACCTGAAAGGGCGGGCCGGACATCATCGATTTGACGTGCATCTCCGACCAGTTTTCTGAGCTTTACGTGCTGGAGAGCTATCCGGTCTGCCGACCGGGCGAAGGCCACGACAGAATGCCCGTGTTCCAACGCGAGTTTAGTCGTTGCAAGCCCGATCCCGCTGCTGGCCCCTATAATCAGAACTGTCGCCATCTGGTTGTGCCTCTTCGCCAAAAGATCTGGTCGCTCCCGGGAGGGTTTGCCGAAGACTGCGCGACGTAATGTGATCGGGCGTGGCCGAACCTGCCTCGACCCGTAGGGTATTTGCCGCAAGGACCGCGCTTGAAGCGCCCGGCGCCTGACGCGCGCTTTGCGCCCTTGGGAAAACCCGCTTTTTTCAGCGGCGGCGCGCGCGTACCGGTATCAGTGCCGGCTGGGGGGCCGCCCGCGGCAGGACGAGCATGGCCATAGCTTTGACCAGAAGGCCTCTGGCAGCCTTCCGGTGGCCATCCTCATGCAACATGCGGGCCTGGTGAATGTACATGCTGGCCAGCAATCGTCTCGAATAGCTCTCACTCATTGAGTGTCTCCTTACAACTGGCTGCTCTACGCACGTCGAACCCGGGCAGATTGTCTGGCGCGTCAGAGCGCCGCAATCTGGTTATCAGCTGGCGCGACGCTGCCTTCACACCTCGCGCGCCGCGCGAAACCCTTTACGCAGGCCATGCCCTCCGCCGCGTCATCGGACCTCGACCCCATCCCTTGCCTCATGAACGCTTAGTTTGAAAAGGGTCCAAGAATTTTAGGCGGAGGTAACTGTCCGCCTTCGACGATCTCCCGCCGCCTGGCGACTCCGGATCCCAGTGACCGGACCGAAGTAACTCGGCACAAATGGTTGCAGGCGCCAAGCGGCTCGCTAAAGTATAGCGCGCGATAAACAAAGCCGGTGTTTCAAAAAATGCTGACGTCACAAGAAAGAATGAGCCCCGATCCGGCAAACTGGATCGCGAGCATGACCTACCGCAGCGAAGCGGTCACAGCCCAGTCCCATTCCGGTCTCTCTGACTTGGTTTCAAAGGCGAGGGAGCGCAACCGCCGGGCTGGGCTGACGGGTATGCTGTTGTGTGATGGCAACCGGTTCCTGCAAACACTTGAGGGACCTGTAGATGCCCTTGGCGAGGTCTGGGCATCGATCCTTCGCGACACCCGTCATTCCAGGATCGAGATTCTGAGCGAGCACATTGTGCCGGCGCGCCTGTTCTCGGGTTGGGACATGCAGTTGTGTCACCGCCTGGACGGCGCAGTGCCCGCCTTGTCGGCCGACCGTGAGATGCTTGCCCTGAGTGATCAGATTGGTGCGACCGCGAAATACGCGCTTGAAGGCGATGACGCCCGCCTGAACAGCCTGATCGCCGACCTCGTCGCCAAGGGCTGGCTCCGGGACGCGCTTGTGCAACACGTCCTGGAGCCAACGGCGAGGGTCCTCGGCAATGCCTGGCTGGCCGACGACTGCAGTGAATTCGATCTCACAGTTGGCCTCGGCATGTTACAGTTGGCCGGTCACGCCCTTCACTCCCGGCCGAGCGTAGATAGCATCCGCAGGGGCCGCTACAGTATCCTTCTGGCGACGGCGCCGGGCGAGTCGCATCTGCTCGGGCCAAGCTTGCTCAGCTCGACGCTGTCAGATGCGGGCTGGAACGTCGACATCGTGTTCCCTGACAGCGACGAAGCGCTGGCTAAGCAGCTTCGCGCGCAGCACCATGATGCAATCGATATTGCTTTGTCCGATGCCTTGCCACGTCTGCACAAACTGACGGAGCTTCGGGAAACGATCGAAAAAAGCCGAAGCGCGTCTTCGGATGACCTGATGGTCGTCTCTGTCGGTGGCCGTCTATTCGCCGAAGCGACCGCGACAGCGCTTTCTGTCGGCGCCGATCATGCTCGGACCAGTGCGGCCGGAACCAGTATCCGGCTTGCGGAGCTCATCGAGCAAAGACGCAAGGCGGCGAAAGGGTAATCGAGCGTACCTCAGCATGTGTCCCCGAGCGATCGGCATTATCAGAAAAAGACTTGAGTTAAACGACGACCCTGCCGACGACCGCTCTCGGCGAACTCCCGCCTGGCGGCGGTGAGGCAGCCGGACGGCACGATTGGATCGACCCTGCCGCTCGGCTATAATGCCGATCGGACCTAACCTGGCCCTAAATTGCCGGTCGCTACGCAACTACACTTGGCCCGTCATTTCCGGGGCAGGTCACCGCACCCGCGCCTGCAACCTCGTACGTGAAGGCGAAGAACTGCCCAACCGGCACCATCTCGGATGCGGCGACCACACCCATGTCCACGAGGAAGGCCGCTCCATCCAACCTTGCCTTTTACGAAAACACCGTTTTCGATTAACACCTTCAGGAATGGACCGTCGTCTAGGTTAAGCAACGAGCCCTGAATCTTGTGTTCCAATGACAATCTCCGGGAACCTTTATACGCGCGCCACGGTTTTATTGAAATGCTTCCTGACAGGATGAATTCGCAACCACCCCGCTCAAACCTAGTCGCGCAGTGCCGCATTCGTGCGATTTACTTTGCCCGACATGGACGGCTGGCAAATCTCAAATCTCCAACAAAATTCACCGAGCTCGTGCAGTACCGAAAACTACATGACCGCGACCCGCGCATGCCAAGACTGGCAGACAAGGTTGCTGTCAAAGATTTTGTGGCCGCAAGGGTTGGTCCTGACTGGGTTATCCCCACACTGTGGAGCGGCGTCGCTCTACCAGACAAACCAGACTGGCCGCTGCCATGTGTCCTGAAGTCCCGCCATGGCTGGAACCAGGTTGCATTTTTGAAGTCTGACCCGATTGACTGGCCGCATCTGCGTAGACTGACCGAGCGCTGGATGAAAACACCGCATGGCGGCTGGCTTGACGAATGGATTTATGCCGACATTGACCGCGGTCTGTTGATCGAGCCCTATGTCGGACACGGCGCTTCGCTGCCGATAGATTACAAATTCTACGTGTTCGGCGGGCGCGTCGCATTCATTCAGGTCCACCTTGAACGCGGCACGAACCATCGCTGGGTGCTGTTTGATCGCAACTGGAAACGCGTATCGACGCAGACCGACGACCAGCCTTGCCCGCCAACCGCATTGCAGAAGATGATCGAAGCTGCCGAAACGCTCGCCGCCAATTTCGATTTTGTCAGAGTGGATTTGTATCAGCCGGGCGATAAGCCTCTGTTTGGAGAAATGACCTTCTATCCCGGCTCGGGCTTCGACCCCTTCGATCCTGTCGGGCT
>JBGTKN010000454.1:0-5887 GCA_041744615.1 Hyphomonas sp.
CCGCTGGGTCCGCGCTGAGGCCACCATCGGCGCCCGCAAGAACACGCTCGTGCCGCTGATGATCGAGGAATGCGACCGCCCGGTCATGTTCGAACTGATCCAGACGACCGACCTCTCCAAATGGCAGGGCGACCGCAACGACCCGGCGTGGCTCGCCTTCATCGAGGTGATCCGGAAACGTCTCGCCGCTGTGCCCGCCCCCTCGAAAGGCAGCGAAAGCCGGGGCGGCCGGCCCGCCGCCGAGAAAGCCCGCAAGCGCGTCAAGCCGCCAAAACCAAAACACCGCTCCGGGGGCGGACTGCTCACTGCCGTGATGCTCACCTTCGTCTTCGGCATGGTCAGCGCCGCCGGCATCTACATCCTGCGCCCGGACCTTGTGGCCCCGGTGCTGACGCAGCTCGCCGTCCTCGCCTCCGCCGAATCCGCCGAGGCCGAACCCGCAGCGGCCACGCTGGCCGCCACAGACATTCCTCCGCCTGCGGAGGATGTTGCTCCCGAGCCGGAATCCGAGCCCGTGACTGATGAGCCCCCCGCGCCCGTTCCGGCGACTTTCCGCGAATGCGACATGTGCCCGGACATGATCGCTATTCCCGGCGGCACTTTCCTGATGGGCGCGCCGGAAGACGAACTCGCCCGCAATGCCTGGGAAGGTCCGCAGCGCAAGGTCGCCATGGCGCCCTTCGCCATCGGCATGACCGAAGTCACCTACGACCAGTGGGATGCCTGCGTCGCCGATGGCGGCTGCTCGGGTTACACGCCGCCTGCGGGCGCGAGGGGCCGCGGCCTCCAGCCGGTCGCCAAGGTCTCGTGGAAAGACGCGCAGGCCTACACCGCATGGCTGACGAAAAAGACGGGCCGGCCTTACCGCCTTCCGTCCGAAGCCGAATGGGAATTCACGGCCCGCGGGGGTACGACTACGCCTTTCTGGTGGGGCCCGCTGTTCGAGGCGGACAAGGCCGCCGCCGGCACTGAGCCGCAGGGCGTCGACACGCTGCCCTTGAACGCACTCGGCCTCGCGGGCGTCTCCGGCAACCTGCGCGAATGGGTGCAGGACTGCTACGTCAACACCTTCGCCAATGCCCCGCTCGATGGCCGCGCGGTGGAAGTGGCGGCCTGCAAGCTGCGCGTCGTGCGTGGCGGCTCCTACAAGTCTACACCGGCCGAGCTGCGCATCGCCGCCCGCGCCCGCCTCGACCCGGCCACCCGCGACGATCTCACCGGTTTCCGCGTGGCTGCCCAGCCCTGAAAGGCCGTTCAGGGCTGCAGGCTGCGATAGTTCAGAATGTCCTGATGCAAATCATCCAGCACCCGCTTGGATCGTCCCCAGTCTGACGATTGCCCTTCGAACACGACCGCGCTCGCCACCAGTGTGCCCTCCGCCTTGCGCTCCAGGGTCAGCGACAGCTTGCCCTTGCCGGTCGTGAGGCTCGACGGAATCTCTGCCTGCACGACGCAGCCATCTGTCCCTTCCTGAATGGCGACCAGCGTCTGGCTACGGCTGGCCAGCGAACAGAGGATCGCTGCCAGGACACGGCCAAACGCCGTCGCATAGCCATTCTTCGTATCTTTGCCGATCTTGACGCCCATCTTCGCGTAGATCGGTGTCACGATCTCGGTGATCAGCTTCAGCGGCACCCCGCCCGACCCGGACGCATTCAAAACCGGCTGGGCCAGTTTCATGAACTCGTCGGCCGACATGCCCGCCTTGTTGGCCTTGGCGGCTTCCGCGATTAGGGCCTTCACTTCGGGATGGCCGAGCACGGCGCGGTAATTCGTCGTCTCCCGCCAGTCCTCGCCGGTCCAGTTCGGTGCGGGCTCTGGCGCAGCTGCAAACTCGCTCGCCGCCGCCATCAGCCCCATCGGCGCCGCCGTCTCGCGCACCAGCCGTGTCCCGCAGCCCGCACAGAACACATGCTCCGGCGCAGCCGCCTTACCACATTGGGTACAAAACATCCGAAGCACTCCCCTCTCCACACCGGAGAGGGGAATCTAGAGCGGCAATCCGAAAAGTGGAACCCGGTTTTCGGTAATCTGCCGGATCAGGCGCCCGCGTCAGCCAGGTTCTGGTTGGCGAAGTCCCAATTCACCAGGCTCGACAGGAACGTGTCGATATAGTCTGGGCGGCGGTTCTGGTAGTCGAGGTAATAGGCATGCTCCCACACATCCATCGTCAGAAGCGGCGTCGTGCTGGCTTCGGTCAGCGGTGTCTCGGCGTTCGGCGTCTTGCTGATCACCAGCTTGCCGCCCTTCAGCGACAGCCAGGCCCATCCGGAGCCGAACTGGGTCGCGCCGGCGGCCTTGAACTCCTTTACGAAATTGTCATAGCCGCCAAGGTCTCGCTCGATCAGCTCGGCAATCTTGCCCTTCGGTTTGCCGCCGCCGTCCGGCGACATTGAATGCCAGTAGAAGGTGTGGTTCCAGACCTGAGCGGAATTGTTGAAGATGCCCGCCTTCGCCTTGTCTCCGGCAGAATCCTTGATGACTTCTTCCAGTGAAGCTTTCTCCAGCGGCGTATCCTTCACCAGGCCGTTCAGGTTGGTGACATAAGCCTGATGGTGCTTGCCATAGTGGAAATTCAGCGTCTCCTCGGAGATGTGCTGGGCAAGGGCGGTGCGCGCATAGGGCAGCTCGGGCAGGGTGAAGGCCATGGGAAAAGGTCCTTTATTGCGGTTTTGATGTCTTTCGCTTCGCAGCGGTTTCGCACATATGGGGTCCATGTCAAATGAGACCAGACCCCTGACCAAGACTCCCTGGGCCGAGATCGACAAGCGGGTCCGCCGCGTCGATGAGGACCGCTGGATTTCCAGCCGCTTCGCCCCTGCCTCTCAGCGCCGCGCCCTGACGGCGCTTTATGCGCTGAATTATGAACTCGTCCGCGTGCAGGAAGTCGTCAGCGAGGAAACCCTCGGCCTGATCCGCTTCCAGTGGTGGCGCGAAGCCATCGCTGAGATCGAAGCCGGCACGGCGCCGCGCGGCCATGATGTCTGCCTCGCCATTTCCGAAGAGGTCGCCGCTGGCCGCCTCAAGACCGGCGCCCTGCAGAAACTTGTCGATGGCTACCAGGCCGCCTTCGTCGATCAGGACCGCAGCAAGGAGCCGGAAGCCTGGGTTGCGCTTGCCGCCGCCAATATCCTGATCCCCGTCCACAATTGGGCCGAGGAAATCCGCTCTGTCTCTGCCGCCTACGCCGCCGTCCGCCGCAAGTCCGGCCATGCCTTCGGCCCGCACGTGCCCCCGGCTCCGAAACCCCTGCGCCCCGCCATCGCCCATTTCCGCCTGCGCAAACTGTACTGCGAAGGCAAGGCGCCGAATCCGTTGTCCAAGCGCTTCTCGATCATGAAAGCAATGAACACCGGCGAGGTTTAGGAACCGCCAACGTTTGTCGTCATCGCGGAATTTGCGCAACAAATGTCCGGACACAGACTTTCTTGCAGCAGTTTCGCGCTCTGCGCCAATGGCAATAGCGGATGATAAAATAGCGATACTGCGCGAGAGAATATCGAAAACCCAACTGCAATCCGCTTCTGCGGGCGGAGCAGTCTGGCAAGGTCCATAACGCGCACTTCCGCCTACCAAAACCACGCCTCCCACGAAACAAGATCCATCCCCTTCCCACGATTTCAAGAATAACTCACGGTTCCTTGCGCTACACTTCCGCCCACGGAGTTAGATACGGTACATGGTTCCAGAGTATTCCCCGGCTTCAACACCCTCACCCACAATTTCTTCGCAAAGGGTCCCGGTCTCCCGTTGACGCGGACGAGGAAAGACCCGCGGCCGCTGCACGGAACCAACTCGTACTCGAACGCGTTGTGATCATTGAACCCGAAGGATTCCCCCCGAATGATGCGCGTCCATCTTCTGCCGCTTGCCCTGCTGGTCGTGGCGGCCTGCGCCTCCGAAGAAACGGCGCCAGTGTCCACTGGCTTCGGGCCCTCGCCACAGCTACCCGCGCCGCAGAAAAGCCTGCTCCCCACCGTCAAGGTCGCCACCGCCGAAATCTGGCCTGATGGGCAGATGCCGACACCGGCAACGGGCTATGCCGTCACGGAATTCGCGCGCGGCCTCGATCATCCACGCTGGCTTTACGAACTCCCGAACGGTGATATCCTCGTCGCCGAATCCAATGCGCCGCCCAAGGAAGAGGACAACGGCGGCATCCGCGGTTTCTTCATGAAGCGCGCCATGGCCAAGGCCGGCGCCGGCGTGCCCAGCGCCAACCGTATCACCCTGCTGCGCGACGCCGATGGTGACGGCACCGCCGAAGTGAAAACCGAATACATGACCGGCCTGCTGTCTCCCTTCGGCATGACGGTGCTGGGCGAAACCCTCTACATTGCAAATGCGGACGGCATCGTCCGTGTACCGTATATAACCGGCGAGACAGCCAACACGGCCACGCCGGAACCCTTCTTCCTGCTGCCGGGCGGTCCAATCAACCATCACTGGACCAAGAACATCGTCGCCAGCGCCGACGGCTCGAAAATCTATGCCGCCGTCGGCTCCAACAGCAATATCGCCGAGAACGGTATGGAAGCCGAAACCGGACGCGCCGCCATCTGGGAGATAGATGTCGCCACCGCCAAGGGCCGCCTCTTCGCGACCGGCATGCGCAATCCTGTCGGCATGGATTTCGCTGCCGACGGCACACTCTACACTGTCGTCAACGAGCGGGATGAACTCGGTGACAACCTGGTCCCGGACTATCTCACTTCGGTGCAGGACGGCGCGTTCTATGGCTGGCCCTACAGCTATTTTGGCCAGAACGTCGACACGCGCGTCAAACCGCCGAACCCTGAACTTGTCGCCAGCGCCATCGCGCCAGATTATGCCTTGGGCGCCCACACTGCGTCGCTCGGCCTCGATGTCACGGATGGCGAATCGCCCGGCATGGCCGCCGCTTTCGGACCCGGCGCCTACATCGGCCAGCACGGTTCCTGGAACCGCGACCCGCGCAGCGGATACGAAGTGATCTTCATTCCGTTTGGCGCCGGCGGGCCGGAAGGCGAGCCGCAACAAGTTCTCACCGGCTTCCTGCAGGGCGACCTCGCGCGCGGACGGCCCGTAGGTGTACAACTCGACCAGCGCGGCGGCCTGCTCGTCGCCGATGATGTCGGCAACCGCATCTGGCGTGTGACGAAGGACGCCTCAGCCAACACGGGTAAGGCGAAATAGAAATGGCAGGGGCCAGAACATCAGGAACAAGTTCGGGATCCACCAGGAGGGATCCAAGTCACCTGTAATGGTCCAATAGGAAATCGCCATGATCCCGGCACAGCTTGTCAGGGTGAGCGACACCGCGGCCCAGATTTTCCAATCCGGTTTTCCGGCCTTTTCGCGGCGCAGCGCCCAAAGTCCTGTCAGAGAAAAGGCGAGGTCGATCGGCAGGAATGACCAGTTCCAGGCGACCACGCGCGGGTCGTCATAATCCTTGAACAGCCACTCTGGCGGAAGCGAGAGGAGGCCGAGCGCTATAGCCGCCGTAACCGCCCAGTAGGCCAGCATGCCAATGTCGGTAAAGAACATCAGTTTGCGGCGCATCTGCTACTTCGCCGCGACCAGAACTTCGCTCGTGAGCCACGCGTCGAAATCTTCCAGGGCCCGGATGGCCTGCGCCATCTTCTTCGACTTTCCCTTGTCCTTGCCGCGCAGCCTTTTGCCGTCTGGCCCGGTTTTCGAATAGTCCTCAATGTCTGGGAACAGGCCGAAGTTCACGTTCATCGGCTGGAAGGTCTGTCCCGCCGCGAGGTGGCCGCCGGTGATATGGTTGACCAGCGCGCCCATCGCCGTCGTCGCAGGCGGCGGCGTCAGCTTCCCGCCCAGCCGTTCGGCGGCTGCCATCCGTCCGGCGAGCAGGCCCATCGCCGCGCTTTCGACATAGCCTTCG
>JBGTKN010000455.1:0-8028 GCA_041744615.1 Hyphomonas sp.
GCTGCTCGCCGAAGGCGACCCGTGGTGGCAACTAAAGGTTAACGCCACCCAGGACGAGAAGGCGGAGCGGCGTGGCGATACCCTGCACCTAGCCGGGATGCGTGAGTTCGTCATCGGTGGCACCGCGGACATCGTGGTCACCTCTGAGGTGTTGGGGGCGCCCGACCTCTTCCCCTATCTCGAAGGTTTGCAACCTGACTCATATCGATGCTTCATGGAGCAGGCATGGAAGCACCGCTCACGCCAAGGCATTACCGCGCTGATTCACCCCGAGTCCCACTTCACCGATGCCAAGGCCGGCGCGCTCCGCGCCGCGACCTATCGCCGGCTGCGCCGCCACTGGCAGTTCGTGAACGAGCTTCAGCTGTTCGAGATCCACCACGTACAGACGTACGGCGTTCACGTCTATGGCGCAGCGGTGGTCGATGCCCCGCGGTTCCTCATGGCCACGTCGCTCTATCACCCTGACACGGCCGTTCGCTCGTTCGCGCACGACGGTTCCGGCCCAGCACCCGGCTTGAAGGATCCCGACGGCAACTGGGATGTGCGCCCGCACCAGGATCGGTTGCTCCGGGTCGACAAGGCAACCCAGCGCATCGAATTCCGCTATCCAGGCTCGTCGATCGAAGCCGGCCGCGCCGCGACTATGTCGGTCAGTGCGCCGCGCGTCGCCGAGCCGGCGCCGAGCAATACGTATACCGAGGCACCGCAATTTGCGCCCTCGACCAGTACTTTCGACGCGGCAGCCACCGCTGCGCAGATCGGTTCGGGCAGGGCGCCTGCCGTCGAAGCTACGGCGCTTCAACCGGTCATCTCCACGACTCAGGTCAAGCCGGTCTCGCCACCGCCAAGCGAATTTGCCGAGACAGGTCTCGCCATTGTTTATGGTGATGAATTTGCCGGACTGCCGACGGCGAACGGTGAAATCTTCAACCAGTCTGCACTGACTGCCGCACACCCTTCCTTGCCACTGCCGAGCATCGTACTGGTGTCCAATCCGGCGACCGGCCGGGAAGTGACCGTGCGCGTCAATGATCGCGGCCCGTTCGAGGACGGCGCGTCCTTCCAGGTGTCGCGTCAGGTCGCTGTGGCGCTAGGCTTCGAACAGGCAGGCCAGGCCAGGCTGACGGTCCGTCTGGTGGATCCAAACACCCCGGCAACGACCCTGCCGCGTTCGGAAGTCAGACCGTCGGTGAAGACGGTAGCTGTCGTACCTGCCAGCACAGACGAACTTCTAGGCGGTGATGAACTGGCGGGCGGGACCCTGCAACCGGCCGCCGCCAAGGCATCGCGGGCCGCCGTTCAGTGGCCCGAACCTCCGGCTGAATGGGGCGTTCGCCCGGCGGTCACCAAGGTGAGCGCCGCGTCGTCGGGCAGCCACTATGTGCAGCTCGCTTCGTTCTCTGACATCGGCAACGCCGAGTCCATGTACCGGGGTCTGCGCGCGGACCTGCCTGTGGAAATCGTGCCGGCCCGGGTGAATGGCACCGACTACTTCCGCGTTCGCGTCGGCCCCCTGGCCAGCCGCGAGTCCGCGCTCGAAATCCGTGACCGCCTCAATGCAGAAGGCAAGGGCGACGGACGGGTTGTTACTGCGGAGTAGAATGCCCGCAGTGCACCCATTGACGCTGACCACAAACCGGCCCTTTTTCCCGGATATCCGGGAAGAGGGGCCGTGTCTGCATGCGGCCCATGCCGAATAGGGAGACGCGCATCGTGAAGTTCTGGCGAGAGATCATTTCAGCGGTTGCCGCAATGGGTGTCGTGGCGGTTCTGCCAGCGACGGCACAGGTCATCGATACACCGGCGGAATTCGCTGTGATCATGGATCACGAAACCGGCCAGATTCTCTATTCGAAACGCGGCGACGAGCCAATGACACCCGCATCGATGACCAAGATGATGACAGCCTATGTCGTCTTCGAACTCATAGAACGCGGCGAGATCTCGCTTACTGACAAGTTCACCGTCAGCGAAGACGCCTGGCGCCGCGGCGGCTTTCCGTCCGGCACGTCTACAATGGGGTTGATACCGAAGGACACGCCGACTGTTGAAGAACTCCTGCACGGCGTGATCACGATGTCGGGCAATGATGCCTGTATCGTGCTGGCCGAAGGTATTTCGGGATCGGAAGCGGCTTTTTCAGCCAGGATGACTGAGATTGCACATGAGCTCGGGCTCAACTCGGTGAACTTCGTCAACACGACAGGTCTCGAAGGTGAAGGCCATGTCGTCTCTGCGGTCGATCTCGCCAAACTCGCGAAAATGACAATCGACAATTACCCGCAGTACTATGAATGGTACGCGCTGCCGTCCTATACATGGCGCGAATACACGCAGGCCAATCGCAACCCCCTTCTCGAAGTTGCCGGAGCCGATGGCTTGAAAACGGGGCACCTATCCTCGTCCGGTTATGGATTGACTGCGTCGGCGGTACGCGACGGTGTTCGCCGAACCATCGTCATCAATGGGCTGCCGACAATGGCTGCGCGGGCGCAGGAAGCCGAACGCCTGATGCGTGTCGCAATGCAGAGCTTCGAACTCAAGACGATCGGGCCCGACACGGTAACCCTGCCGGACGTCAAGGTCTGGCTTGGCGTACAGACCACCGTCCCGGTTTCGCTGGCGCAGCCGGTCAAGGTCGTCGGACACAAGGCGGCGTTCACGAAAGCCAAGGCTGAACTCGTTCTCGACAAGACAATCCGGGCGCCGGTCAAGAAGGGCGACACTGTCGGTCGGTTCGTCGTCACACTCGACGGGCAGGACCCCGTGAGTGCGCCCGTGATCGCGGAGGCTGATGTGAAGAAGCTCGGTTTTGTCGGGCAGGCGATTGCAGGCATCGGTACATTCATGGCGCGCGAAGATGCGTCTGCGGGCGAAGAACTGAAGGGCGGTGATGAGTAATCCTGCCAAGGGCCGGTTCATCACACTCGAAGGCGGCGAGGGCACGGGCAAGTCTACTTTGCAGGCCGCTTTGCGCGAGCGTTTGGCAGAGCAGGGCAGGGACGTCGTCCTCACCAGGGAGCCCGGGGGAACACCCCGTGCAGAAGCAATACGCGCTTTGGTGCTCCATCCGCCGGGCGGGAAAGCGTTTTCGCCACTCGCCGAAGCGCTGCTGATGAACGCCGCCCGCAGCGACCATCTCGATCATTTGATCCGGCCTGCGCTTGATGCTGGAAAGTGGGTCATCTGTGACCGGTTCAGCGATTCCACGCGCGTCTATCAGGGCGCCTCGGGCGCGGTCTCGGCACCCGTTCTTCTGAACCTCGAACACCACGTCGTCGCGACGACCCGGCCTGACCTGACCTTGATTCTCGACGCACCGGTGCAACTTGCTTATCAGCGCCGCACATCGCGCAAAGGATCGCAGGACGTATTCGAGCAGCGCGATCTTGCCTTCCACCAGTCCGTACGGCTGGCCTTTTCGGAGATTGCCCGCGCCGAGCCCGTTCGTTGCAAACTCATCGACGCGAGCCGCTCAGCGCCGGACGTGGCCGAAATGGCCTGGGCCCATGTTGCCGCACTCCTTACCGCGGCCGAGGCCGAATAATGGCGATCGGTTGGCCCCTGTTCGGCCATGACCATGCCGAACGCCGGTTTCTTGAGGCGCACGCGCAGATGCGCCTCCATCACGCCTGGTTGATCGAAGGGCCTGAGGGAATCGGAAAAGCACGTTTTGCGCTTCGTCTGGCCGCCTTCCTGCTCGGCGCGCGCGGTCCGGCTGACAGCCCGCTTGACGCCGACGAAACGGATCCCGTGTGGCGCGCCTGTTCGTCCGAAAGCCATCCTGACCTGCGCCTCGTTCACCGAGAGCTCAACGACAAGGGCAAGCTGAGCCAGGATATCAGCGTCGATCAGATCCGGGCGCTGACGGAGTTTTTCACGATGAAGCCGGCGCTTGGTGGCTGGCGCATCGGCGTCATTGATGCCATCGACGAGACCAACAAAAGTGGTGCGAACGCCCTACTGAAAACGCTCGAGGAACCTCCGCCGAAGTGCGTCCTGTTCCTGATCAATCACGGCCGGGAGCCTATCCTGCCAACCATCCGTTCCCGGTGCCGAGTATTGCGCCTTTCTGTTTTGTCGGAAGATGACTGCAAACGTGCGCTCGTAGCCGCGGGAGCGGCGGCTCAGGCAGAGCGCATCGCGAGGGGCAGGCCGGGGAGGGGAATCCGGCTCTTTTCAGCGCCTGCCCTTGCCGCCGTTGAAGCCGCCCGCGCCCTACTCCGATCCGGTCCGAATTTCAGCGACAAGCTCGCCCAGTCTGCCCTCTCCGCCGCTGCGGCCGACAGCGCTGCAATGGAGGCATTCCGGGCCGAGTTGCTCGAGTGGCTGGCCGAGCGCGCCGAGACCGATCCGGCAGCAGCGAAGGTGTGGCTGAAACAGGCACGACTGGCCGGCGACGCCGAGCAATTGAACATGGATGCAGCCCAGGTCGCCTCAAAACTGGTGGCGGGGCTTTATGAATTGGTCCAGCCCGTCTAAACGCGCGCCAGATGTTCGATACACATGTGAACCTGCATGGAGACGCCTTCGCGGAAGATCTCGGTGACGTGCTCGGGCGCGCTCGCGCTGCCGGCGTGCAACGCTTCCTGGCGATCTGTGATCGCTATGACAATTTTCCCGCCATTCGGGCAATTGCAGAGGCCCATCCGGACATCTGGTGTTCGGTCGGCGTCCATCCGCACCACACAAAGGAATTCACGAGTCTGACTGAAGAAACGCTGATTGCCGAAGCTGCGCATCCAAAGGTCGTGGCTATCGGTGAAACAGGGCTCGACTTCCACTACGGTTATAGCGCTGAGGCCGACCAGGTGCGCAGTCTGCGGGAACATATCAAGGCAGCCCGGGTGACTGACCTGCCGTTGATCCTTCACACAAGGGAAGCCGACGCCCTGATGGCCGATCTGCTCGAGGACGAATACGCGAAGGGCGCCTTCCAGCCGCTCCTGCATTGCTACACAGGCGGGGACGACCTGTGCCAACGCGCTCTGGCGCTCGGCGCATTCGTTTCGGTGTCCGGTATACTATCGTTCAAAAGTGCGAAGGATGTACGCGCCGTGATCGCCAATGTGCCGTTGGACCGGCTCATTCTGGAAACGGATTGCCCCTATCTGGCGCCCATGCCGATGCGCGGACGGCGCAATGAGCCCTCGTATCTTCTGTATGTGGCCGAAGCGCTGGGCGCTCTGATGGGCGTGGACACGGAGACGATCAAACAGGTGACGACACAGAACGCCGTACGCCTGTTTTTCAAGGTCGCAGCCTGATGGCGCGTGCGCGGCTCGTCCTTCTCGGAACCGGTTCATCCGGCGGCGTGCCACGCGTTGGCGGAGACTGGGGCGTGTGCGATCCTGCGGAGCCGCGTAACAGGCGGACGCGCTGCAGCGCGCTGGTGGAACGCTGGAACGAGACCGGCGCCGTCACCCGGATCCTGATCGACACGTCGCCTGACCTGCGCGAACAACTTCTCGCGTGCGGCACGAACCACCTCGACGCAGTGGTTTACACGCATGACCATGCCGATCAGGCGCATGGCATTGACGATGTCCGCGCGTTCGCCATTCGCCAGCGCGCGCAAATTCCGACCTACTTCGATGGCGCAACGAAACAGCGCCTCGAGCGGCGCTTCGATTACATCTTTCACGGCGCGGGCGGATATCCGCCCATTATGGCGCCTCAGCCGGTCGTCGAACCTCTGCGTCCGTTCGAGGTTCAAGGCCGCGGCGGGCCTGTGGAATTCCTGCCGTTGGATATGGAGCACGGCCACATACGGTGCATGGGCTTCCGCATCCGTGATCTGGCTTACTGCAACGACGTCAACGGGTTGCCACAGGAGTCGATGGAGGCGCTGAAGGGCCTGGACACGCTGGTCATCGATGCGCTGCGCTACACGCCGCACCCGTCGCATGCGCATCTTGAGTTAACACTGAACTGGATTACCGCGCTGAAGCCGCGCCGCGCTATCCTGACCAATCTGCACGTCGACATGGATTACCAGACGCTGGTTCGAGATCTGCCAAACAACGTGGAGCCGGCTTATGACGGCATGGAAATAGCGTTCGAGCTCTAGGGCAGTGCGAGGGAAGTGCGGTCTTCGCGTCCGCAGGCGCTAGACGCACAGCAGCCTGCCGTTGGCTTCAAAACACACGACATCACATTTCCCATAATATTGATTATGCGAATGACAGGTCTCTCTGCGCGGGTAGACCACATTATCAGCTTCATGGATTGATTTGCAGTCGCTGCACATGGATCGGATGGAACAAATCGTCAGAGTCCGTTAGGCGGCGCCGCCAGGCTGCAGATTTACTCCCGCTTAACCCTGGCCGATCTCCCCTTCCCCTATGGAGCCCCCTCCCGAAAGCGCTCTACTCCCACTCGATCGTACCAGGAGGTTTCGACGTGATGTCGTAGACCACACGGTTCACGCCTTTCACCTCGTTGATTATGCGGGTGGCAACGCGGCCCAGGAACGCATGTTCATAGGGATAGTAGTCGGCCGTCATGCCATCGACGCTGGTCACGGCGCGCAGGGCAAGTACAGCTTCATACGTGCGGACATCGCCCATGACGCCCACGGTGTTTACCGGCAATAGCACGCTGAACGCCTGCCATATCTCGTTGTACAGCCCCGCCCTTTTGATCTCGTCGATATAGATCGCATCGGCCTTGCGGAGCGTATCGGCCTTCTCGCGTGTTATCGCGCCGGGAATGCGGATGGCGAGCCCTGGCCCCGGAAACGGATGGCGCCCGACAAAGGCGTCCGGCAGCCCCAGCTCACGGCCGAGTGCGCGCACTTCGTCTTTGAACAGTTCGCGCAGCGGCTCGACGAGTTGCATCTTCATTCGCGCCGGCAGGCCGCCGACATTGTGGTGGCTCTTGATCGTCATACTCGGTCCGCCGCTGACCGAGACGCTCTCGATCACGTCCGGATAGAGCGTCCCCTGCGCCAGGAAGTCCGCGCCGCCGATCTTCTTGGCCTCTTCGTCGAACACAGCGATGAAGAGGCCGCCGATGATCTTGCGCTTCTGCTCCGGGTCAGAGACGCCCGCCAGCTTGCCGAGGAAGAGTTCAGACGCGTCCACGTGTACGAGCGGGATGTTGTAATGCTCGCGGAACAGGCCGACGACCTGTTCGCTTTCACCAGCGCGCATAAGTCCGTGGTCGACATAGACGCAGGTGAGCTGGTCGCCGATCGCTTCGTGGATCAGCACCGCAGCCACAGATGAATCGACGCCGCCCGAGAGCCCGCAGATGACCCGGCCTTTGCCCACCTGCGCGCGGATCTTGCCAATGGCCTCCGCCTTGTAGGCGGCCATCGTCCAGTCGCCGGTGAAGCCTGCCACGCCGTGAATGAAATTTTGCAGCAGCTTCGCGCCCTGGGTCGTGTGCACGACTTCGGGATGGAACTGGGTGCCGTAGAAGCGCCGGGTGGTATCGGCTATTACGGCGTAAGGCGCGCCCGGCGATTTCGCGATGACGGTGAAGCCCGGCGCCATTTCGGCAACATGATCCCCGTGGCTCATCCAGACCTGCTCTTCCTCGCCCTCGAACAAACCATCGAGGAACGGGTCGGCCTTCACGCGCTCAATGAAAGCGCGGCCGAACTCGCGGCTGGTCCCGCCTTCGATCCGGCCGCCGAGCTGGTGCATCATCACCTGCTGGCCGTAACAGATACCGAGCACAGGGATACCGGCCTCGAAGATGGCCTTTTCGGCCATCGGCGCATCGTCCCAGTAAACGCTGGAAGGCCCGCCCGAGAGGATGATCGCCTGCGGGCGATAGGCCTCCAGGAAGGCCGCATCTACCTTGTTGAACGGGTGGATTTCGCAATAGACGCTGCTTTCGCGCAGGCGCCGGGCGATCAGCTGCGTGACCTGGCTACCGAAGTCGACGATCAGGGCGCGTTGGTGGCGTGTCTCGGTCATGCGGCGCAGTAGCCCGGCCTGCGGGATTCGTCCAGACAGCTCAGGCGCGGTGTTCGAGCAGCGCGAAGAAAAATCCGTCAGTGCCGGCCCGGTGCGG
>JBGTKN010000456.1:0-2741 GCA_041744615.1 Hyphomonas sp.
GTTGACGACGAGCATTCCGGCATCGTCGTTCAGAAGATGAACGAGCGCAAAGCCGAAATGCTGGACATGCGCCCCTCGGGCGTCGGCCGCACCCGCCTCGTCTTCCATGCGCCGACGCGCGGCCTGATCGGCTACCAGGGCGAACTCCTGTCCGACACGCGGGGCACCGCCATCATGAACCGCATCTTCCACGAATACGCGCCACACAAGGGCAAGATCACCGGCCGGCACACCGGCGTGCTGATCGCCATGGAGCAGGGCGAGGCAGTTGCCTTCGCGCTCTGGAATCTCGAAGACCGTGGCCCGATGATGATCCATCCGGGCACGAAGGTTTACGGCGGCATGATCATCGGCGAGCACAACCGCGACAACGACCTCGAAGTGAACGTCCTCAAGGGCAAGAAGCTGACCAACATGCGCGCTTCGGGTACGGATGAAGCTGTCCGCCTCACCACGCCCTTGCAGATGACGCTGGAAAAATCGCTCGCCTACATTGCGGACGACGAACTGGTCGAAGTCACGCCGAAATCGATCCGCCTGCGGAAAGTCCACCTCGACCCGAACGTGCGCAAGCGCCAGTCGAAAGCCAGCGCGGAGGCCTGATCCCGTTCATCTTCAGCCGCTGACCTCGTATGCGAACGGGTAGGACGCGCGTTGAGCACCCAGCTGTGACGCGTCCAGAGCGTGCGGAGCGAACTCGGTCTCGCGCAGGGCTGCCTCGGCCGAGTCGGCGAAGATCAAGTACGTGCATCGAACCTCCAGATTGA
This sequence comes from Hyphomonas sp., assembly GCA_041744615.1. Classification (GTDB taxonomy): domain Bacteria; phylum Pseudomonadota; class Alphaproteobacteria; order Caulobacterales; family Hyphomonadaceae; genus Hyphomonas. The sequence goes on from JBGTKN010000456.1 coordinate 768, forward strand.
AGGGGCGACCCGTCCAGTCGATATCAAACCGCGACTCGCACGTATCGGAGATGCCCTGGCGTGCGGCTTCTTCGGGGTAGACTGGCGCAGGTAGCGCGACTGCCGGCACGTATAGCGGACACGCCAGACCCACGGAGGGCGGGAGGCAGAGAGGTGCAGCCGGCCACTAGTATAGCAGCGCTGCTGATTCCGGTGACGCGTTTCACGCCTCACTTTACCTCGAACGCGATCGGATAGATCGCGCCGTGCTGCTCTACGGCAATGCCGTTCTGGCTCACCTTCGGCAGGAACTCCGCCTTGCTCACCGCGCGGATCGCCTCGGCCCGGAAAATCTCGTCCGTGCACTGAGCGGTCAGGTTGAAGGGCCGGCCGCGCGTGTCGACATCGAACAGGACATCGCAGCTGCCGGAGATACCGCGGGTCATCGCAATCGCGGGCATCGACGGCGACGGCGCGCGCACGACCTGGATGTTGCGCCCTGCCAGCGCGGACACCTGGATCACCGGCGGCTTGAACCGGATCAGATCAAGTTCCGGCTCCGGCGCTGTGTAGGTGAAGCCGGGGATGTCGCCTTGCGTGTTGATCTTGTCGCGCACGGGCGGCGGCGGCTGGGGCGCCAGTTCCAGCGGCCGCGTGTTCAGCGGCGCGGGAAAGCCGTCGGTTGCCAGATCGGCAGGCGTGATCTTGCCGAGCGGACGCTCGGCGATCACCGGCAGGGTCAGATCATCCACCTTGATCAGCCAGCTCGCACCCAGGAACAGGGCATAGACCAGCGGCACCGCCAGCAACATGGCCATCGACAGGCGCGGTGGCGCCTCGTTCAGCGTCAGTCTCATCTGTTTCCTCCTGCCCCTGATGGGCGCGGGCCCCGTGACTCGCGGCTCCAACATTGACGCTACGTCAATCTGACGTAACGTCAATCAGAATCAATCCGAGGTCGAAGCCCGAAGTGAGGGGCCATCCCTGGCCGGGGATGGCCCCTCCAGCGCCGAAGACCGGGAGGAAACGTGGCCTGGCGCTGTTCCGGGAGGAAAGGGTCAGTCGGCCGAGGCCAGCTGCGTCAGGGCGATCCGCTCGAAGCTCGGCGCGATCTCCACGCCGGCCGCGCTCTGAGCCTCGTGGATTTCCTTTACAGCGGAGGAAACGAGCGACGCCGTGCAGATCTGGTCGGTGTACAGGCCGCCGTAGACTGGCACCCGCGAGGTACAGGCGCGCTTTGCGGCGCGTGTCAGCTCGGTGACCAGAAAGCTGGCGCCCTCGTCGCTGGAAAGGAGCGCGGCGTCATAGTCATGTTTCAGGGTGACCTGCTTGCCGCTTTCCGCGAAAGCAGCCGGCGACAGGAGAACAGCGGCCACGAGGACCGATACAGTGGATTTCAACATGGGGCAGTTCCTTCAGAGTTAGAGGCCCCGCCATCATGGCCGGGCCGGAAACTCCTCCCGCAGCATGGTGTCACCCCAACTCGCCGTCTCCCGGGACAACGCCCCCCTCGGGCGATGTGGCCTTCCCAGTGCGGCAGAGGTTCATGCTGCATCGCAACAATTACCTCGCAACTGCAGCATGACAAGTCGCGAACCTTGGACACTTGTTGAATTTTTCGTCTCAGCCGCGAATTGCCTGCAGCTTGGGCACGGCTGCCTTGTCCGGCGTCAGAACAGGAAGCGCTGCTTCAATCCGAGGCCCCGCGGCCGCGACACGCCGAGCCGTCCTGCCTCGCGTTTCAGGCGGAACGCGGCCTGCAGCCAGGCTGCATAGCCGGGCGAGGCGGTCTCCACCGCCACAAAGCGGGCAAGCCCGTCGTCGCCTTCCAGTTCCAGGTCGATATAGCCATGCGATTCGCCGGAGACATACCGCACCGCCGGATTGTCCCGCGTGATCAGCAGCGAAAGATCGCGCGCCCGCGCGCCGATTAACCGCTCGCCCAGCGCCGAGGGCGCGCTCACTGAGCTCGCCGCCAGTTCCACGCCCACCGGC
>JBGTKN010000457.1:0-1666 GCA_041744615.1 Hyphomonas sp.
GCTTCAGGGCCAGCGCCGAGGCGGCGCGCAGAAAGAAGGAGGGACGACCGCCATTGACCCAGACCTGAACCGGCGACCATAACCTTCAGGCGGGTCACTTCTCGATGGAAAGCCCGGGTCAGTTCTCAGCGGAAATCAACAGGCGGCGACCATCCCCGACCAGCCGGGCGTTCTGGATCAAGCCCCGGCGAGGCACAGCACTCAACCGCCAGCCACCGAGAAGTCAAACGAAAATTATTCTGAGATGATCCCTGAATCGCCGCTGACGGCTTGACCCGGGTACGACCCTGATGCCCAAGATCGGAGGAGCCGCTCTGCCGGAGAGCGAGCCGGGACAATGCGCCTTGAAGTTTCGCCAGCGAACGCTTGATCAGATTGCCGACATGAAGGAGATCAGACGGGCCTGCCCCATGACAGGTGTTCCACCGTGAGTAGGCTTTCGAGCCAGATGGAAGGAAGAATGCCCCAGAAGAAGCACAAGCCGGAAGAGATCATCGCGAAGCTCCGGCAGGTGGGCGTGTCGGTGCCGCAGGGCCAGTCAGTGGGGGAGGCGGTGCGATCGATCGGCGTGACGCAGAACACCTACTACCGTTGGGGCAAGGAGTATGGCGGGCTGAAGACAGACCGTCTCCGACCTGTAGTAGCGTGTATCGAGACGGAATATCTGGTCTGTCATGTCGAGTTCGAGATCCGGCGACGTCGAAGCATTCAAACCTGAGACGAGTTGTAGTCTCGGCCCCGTCTGAAGTCTGCTTGTGGCGCCATCGAAAGGCACTAAATCCTACCCAAGGAAAACTATGCGTGCAAAAAAGGTGGCGCCGCGCAGGCTGCATGAATCCCACAATGGACGTGCGAAGCGTCGACGATGGCTGCGGCGGGAACGCGCAGCGTGAAAGCACGTTGTGCTACGGTGTGACACTTCTGTGAACCTCCTGATGTCCCTTTGAGCCCGCTTTGCGCCCGGTATCCAGCTGACGCCAGCGACGCCGGCGGGCAGTTTCCCTCTGGAGCGGTTCGGATTTGATGAACGCTCTGTGGCAATTGGGCGCTGGCAGAACCGCGCCACCGCCATGGTCTGACCCGGCGCCGGCGCGGGCTGAGCTGTTTGGCATTGAGCGCCTCGAGCAGCACGCCGCGAGTTTGGCGCTGGCCCAGGCAACCAGTGTACGGCCGCCACGTGTTCCTTCCCTCCGCCGACGGCTGCGAGCCAACGCGACGATATTGCTCGCTGCTTTTAGAGCCAGCGCCGCCGAGGTCGAGGCCGGGAGGAGCATCGTGCCGGCGGCCGAGTGGCTGCTGGACAACTACCATCTTGTCGAGGCGCAGATCCGCGAGATCCGCGAGGATCTGCCGCCCGGATACTACCATCAGTTGCCGAAGCTGGCCGTGGGGCCCTTCGCGGGCTCTCCGCGGGTGTTCGGCCTCGCCTGGGCCTTCGTCGCCCATACCGACAGCCACTTCGATCCCGAGGCGTTGCGGCGGTACCTGATCGCCTACCAGCGCGTGCAACCGCTGACCATCGGCGAGCTCTGGGCGGTCGCGATCACCCTGCGGATCGTGCTGATCGAGAACCTGCGTCGGCTCGCCGACCAGATCACTGCCGCCCATGCGGCCCGCGCCGAAGCCGACGCGCTGGCCGACGCGCAGATGACGCCCGAGCGGTCGA
>JBGTKN010000458.1:0-2273 GCA_041744615.1 Hyphomonas sp.
GCGCAGAGCAGGCCCGCAGCGAGGCTGACGCCGCCATAGATGCCCCGCAGCTCGTAGGCGCCATTTGGCCCGCTGACCTCCACGCCGAGCCCTGACGCCATGCCCAGTGGGTTCAGCAGCGCATAGAGCCCGAAGGCGGCGAACATGAGCGCCATCAGCGCCAGAAAGATCCGGATCATCATGCCGGGTGAGGTAGCACCGTCCGGCCGGCAGGCAATGGCGGGCGCGGGGTTACCGGCCCGCGCCTGAATACCCTATATAAAGGTCAGACGGGCGACGGCCCGGTATGCCCGGAGCCGACATGATGCCGACGCGACAACCCCCGATGATCAATGCGCCCTGGCCGGTGGCGGTTTTCGCGCTGTTGCTGGTGGCGGCGCATCTCGTGCGAATCCTTTTGCCGGACATCATGCAGAACGTGACCTTCTATTACGGAGCACTGTTTCCGGAGCGATTCTGGTCTTCGGCCGAATCGGCCCCGCTGACCCGAATGCCGGCCTATGCGAACCTTGCCGAGGCGATCCTGCCGATGATCGCCAGCGCATTCATCCATTCGGACTGGTTCCACGTGATCCTGAACGCGGCCTTCCTGGTGGCGCTGGCCAAGCCGCTGCACGAGCTGTTCCGGCGCATCTGGCCGGTGCGTGAGCCGGCGGTGTCGATGCTGTTGCTCGGCCTTTTCCTGTTTTCACAGGTGGCCGCCAGCCTCGTGTATCTCGGTGCGAACTATCCCGATGGCGGGCCTGCGGTCGGCGCCTCCGGAGGAATCAGCGGGCTGCTGGCGGCGGTCCTGATGGTGCGCGAGGGGCCCGAGCGCTGGCTGCTGAGCCGGCGATTCCTCGTCACCAGCGCGCTGTTCGTGGTCGCCAACGCGGTGTTCGCCTTCATCGGACCAAGCCTGCTGGGTGCAAACATCGCCTGGCAGGCGCATGTCGGCGGCTATCTCGGAGGCGCGGTGTTCATGCGGGCGGTGCTCTGGCGGATGCAATCGCGCGCCGCCTGAGCCTGCCCGGCCGGGCTCAGAAGCTGGTCGATTCGCGGGCAGGCGTGTGTTATCCTGCCCCAGGCGCGTGACTCACAAGAGCGAATGCGCCTGAGGGGCGGGAGGCCCGGGCAATGATTGTTGAGCAGATCCTGAATGACAAAGGCCATGTCGTGGTGACCCTGCGGGCTGACCACACCTTGCGGGAAGCGGCCCAGCTGCTCGACGAGAAAAAGATCGGCGCGGTCGTGACCCTGGATCTGGACGACAAGATCATCGGCGTGCTGTCGGAACGCGATATCGTGCGCCAGGTAGCCCGTCACGGCGCCGAAGCGCTGGCGATGCCAGTCGGGGGTGCGATGACGCGCTCGGTGGTCACAGTGCACGCGGCAACGCCCATAGATGAGGCCCTGCAGACGATGACAGACCGGCGCGTGCGCCACCTGCCGGTCGTCCACAATGAGCGGCTGACTGGGGTTATCTCGATCGGCGACCTGGTGAAGTGGAAGATCGCGGAAGCCGAGTCGGAAGCCAACGCAATGAAGTCTTATCTGTCCGCGCAATTCTGACGCTGGCGCAGAAAAAGCACTGAACCTGTGTAATTCCGCGATTAGGGGCTTGCAGCCTGAGCCGCACCCGAGTATCCCGCGCACTTCGCTGAGCCGGCCCGTTGGGCGGGCGATGCGGAAGACCCTCAAATGGTCGCCTCCAGGAAGAAAAGGGCTTGCCCTTTCCCCCGAACAGCGGCTATATGTGCGGTTCCTCTGAACGCCTGAATTTTTGGGCCGAGACAATCGGTTCCAGAGTTCTGTTCGCTCAAAAAACGGCAGGAACGGTGGTTAATCCATCACCTGCAGAAGAGCGGAAAAAGGGTGTTGACGGGGTATGAGGCGGCCCATATAAGCCGCCACTTCGCCGGGACCTGAAGGCCCCGGCAACCAAATTCGGAAGCCTCGGTTTCCAGCTGTTTGACATCGTGAGAGATAGGAAGAGAAACGCAGGCGGCGTGACGGCTAGCGGACCTCGCAAGAGGTCCAATACGATCACGACGAATGTGTTTCTTTAGAGAATTCTTTTATCCATCGATCAGGCCTCGGTCTGGTCTTTGCTAAAAGGGTTTCTCGTCAAAGAACGCAATACTTATGCTTATACAGCAATAGTAGCCGTCCATATTCCAATGGACGGATCGTCAGATCAACACTCAACTTGAGAGTTTGATTCTGGCTCAGAACGAACGCTGGCGGCAGGCCTAACACATGCAAGTCGAACGATATAGTGGCAGACGGGTGAG
>JBGTKN010000459.1:0-2762 GCA_041744615.1 Hyphomonas sp.
GCTGATGCCGGAGTTCTGGGGCAAGGGCCTGTGCACCGAGGCCGGCGCCGGCCTCATCCGCTGGCTGGAGGCGACGAGGGGTGTGCGCGCCCTCGTCGCCGGCCACTTCGCCGACAACCCAGCCTCTGGGCGCATCCTCACCAAGCTGGGCTTCCTGCCCTGCGGCCGCAGCCCGATGTACAGCAAGGGCCGGGAAAAGATGTCCGACCACATCATGATGGCGCGGATCGCCTGAAACAGATAAGAGCCCAAAAATGAAGTTCCTCGATCAGGCCAAAGTCTACATCCGCTCCGGCGACGGCGGCGCCGGCGCGGTGTCGTTCCGGCGCGAGAAGTTCATCGAGTATGGCGGCCCGGATGGCGGCGATGGCGGTCGCGGCGGCGATGTCTGGGCCCTTGCGGTCGAAGGCCTCAACACCCTGATCGACTTCCGCTACCAGCAGCACTTCAAGGCCAAGAAGGGCGGTCACGGCATGGGCCGTAACCGTTTCGGCGCGGGCGGCGACGACGCCATCCTGATGGTTCCGGTCGGCACACAGATCTACGAGGAAGATCAGGAAACCCTGATCGCCGACCTCATCGAGCCCGGCCAGAAAGTCCTGCTGGCCGAAGGCGGAAATGGCGGCTGGGGCAACCTGCGTTTCAAGACCTCGACCAACCAGGCCCCCGCCCGTTCCAACCCTGGCGCGCCGGGCGAAGAGCGCTGGATCTGGTTGCGCCTCAAACTGATCGCCGATGCTGGCCTCGTCGGCCTGCCGAATGCCGGCAAGTCCACCTTCCTCGCCGCTTCGACGGCTGCCCATCCGAAGATCGCCGATTATCCGTTCACGACGCTTCACCCCGGCCTTGGCGTCGTCGATCTCGGAACCAGCACGCGCTTCGTTCTCGCCGACATTCCCGGGCTCATCGAAGGCGCGGCCGAAGGCGCTGGCCTCGGCCACCGCTTCCTCGGACACGTAGAGCGCTGCAAAGTCCTGCTTCACCTGATCGAGTGCACGCAGGACGATCCGGCGGGGGCATACCGCACCATTCGCAAGGAACTGGCGGCCTATGATCCCGAACTCGCCATGCGCCCCGAAATCGTCGCCCTCAACAAGATCGACGCCCTGACGCCCGAACTCGTCAAGGAGCAGATGAAGCTGCTGAAGAAAGCCTACAAGGGCAAGCCCTTGCTCATCTCCGGCGTTTCCGGCGAAGGCGTAAAGCCCGCCCTCTACGCCATCGCGGAGAAGCTTGGCCTCACCGGCGACCGCGAAGAAACCCCTCCGCCTTCGGACGATCCGGAAACCGAAGACGGATGGAGCCCGCTCTAGAGGCGTCTAACTCCTCAGCATCCGGAGCTTCTCGCGGTAGGAGCCAGGCGACTCTCCGAACCAGCCTTTGAAGGCGCGCATGAATGCGGTCTGATCGCCGTAGCCGAGCAGGCCGGAAATATCCGACAGTGTCAGCTTCTCTTCGTGGATATAGACTTCGGCGGCCTCCTTGCGGGCTGCGGCCAGCAGATCCGAATAGCTGAGCCCTTCCTCACCCAGGCGCCGGCGCAGGGTCCGCCCGCTCATCCCCAGCAGTTTTGCCGTATCCTCCAAGCTCGGCCGGCCCTTGCGGATCTGGCCATGCAGGCTCTCCACCACCACAGTGCGCAGCACGCTGCCCGCCTTGAACGCCCCGAGCCGCGCATTCAGCCGGCCGCTGAGCAGCTGAACCAGCGCCGGGTTCGCATTCGGCAACGGACGCGAGACCAGCGCCGCATCGATCACCATCATGTCCACCGGTTCGCCAAAAGTCACTCTGTCGCCGAACAGTTCGCGGTAGAAGTCGCACGTCTCCGGGCAGGGCCGCGCGTGGCGGAAGCGCACCGCCGCCACCGGCCGCTCCTGGTCCCAGAGCAGCCACCGCCCGATCGAGGCATAGCCGGCCATGATCGCCTCGGTCACCCGGCGCATCTCCTCGGCATCCGGGAAAGCCGGATCGAACACGATCCGCGCCTCGGTCCGGGTCATCTCCAGCCGCGTGCGCGCCACTTCCTGGGTCAGGGGCTGATAGCGGATATTGATCTCGAGCGCCTCGCGGATCGTCGAGGCCGCCGCCAGCGCGTAGCCGACATCCAGGAAAGTCGCTGGCCGGAACTGCATCCCGACCCGCAGGCCAACCGAATCGACCCTGTTCAGATCAGCCGCCGTGTTGAGAACTACAGCCGTCAGGTCCGCTGGAAACCGCTTGTCGGGCTGGCTGAAGGCCGACTTTCCGCCCGGAACCAGCGCATAGAGCGCCTCGGCCGGCGCGCCGAGCGCAATCGAGCTCTCAATAAAGTTGGAAAGATAGGCTGTGGAAACTGTCAGCACGGCGGTTCAGGCATCCATCATTATTGCAGTGGGCCAGTAATTTTGATGCGTTTTTCTTGCGCCGCCTCATCCTTAACACATTTTGGCCAAATTTGACTTGCGACGTGGCCGGATCTGTCAAGACAGCGAAATAACACAAAGTTTAACTAACCATAGGGGACGCACGCAGCAACCCGTCTGTTCCAAGGGGAAGCAGAGCTGGATTGCAAAACGTGTGGCGGCGCTGTCTGGGTGGCAGCGCCGCAAACGTTTCTGTCACAGCGAAAACCGCTTGCGCGCCCGGCGCATCTCTTTACATCGGGACTCCGGAGCGTAGCGCAGTCTGGTAGCGCATCTGGTTTGGGACCAGAGGGTCGGAGGTTCGAATCCTCTCGCTCCGACCAAAGTTTCAGGGACGTTCTAGAAGCGGCAGGACCATGG
>JBGTKN010000460.1:0-3102 GCA_041744615.1 Hyphomonas sp.
GCACGAAGTCGTCGCCGCCCGCCGCGCCCGCCACCCTCAGCGCATCCAGCATCAGCTGCCCGCGCCCCGGGCCGATCTCTACCAGCTGGAACGTGTCCGATGCGCCCAGCGCCCGCCACTCGTGCACCAGCCATACGCCGATCAGCTCACCGAAGATCTGGCTGGTCTCCGGCGCGGTCGTGAAGTCGCGCCCGATGCCCGGACGCGTCGCGTAATAGCCGGCCTGCGGATCGTGCAGGGCAATCTGCATGAAGGTGGACAAGGGGATCGGACCGCCTGTCTGGATCAGGCGCACCAGCCGGTCTTCAATCGTCATGGTTCAGACGTATCCCGAAACGCGCTTACCGCGCCTTTGCGGGAACCAGATAAGCGGCACCGAAGATGCCCGCCAGCAGAATCAGCACCCAGGAGGCAACCGAGCTGAAATCATAGACAGGTTGGTCACGGTAGAACCAGTGGAGCCCGACATGCACGACCGCGAACACGCAGAGGGCGTATCTAATGGCCGCGCGGTTGCCGGTTTCGGCGAGCAACAGCATGCCGATCACGATGGGCACGTGGGCCCACATAAAAATCTGCTGGTCGAACGAGAAAGAAGCACTGGAACTCAGCGACAGTGGATGCCAGTTCTGGCGAAGCGTTGAATCGAGTTCGTGCGTGAAAAGGCACGCCGCCGACAGTCGATAAAGGCTCTGCGCTCTCACAGTCGCACCCCTCCCCAGGATCGCGCGATTGGTCCGTAAATCTACTTATTAACGCTTTCTTATACCTGCTTTTCCTGCCGTTTCAAGGCATTCCAGATCAACCATGCACCGCCGAGCCACATCGGCACCGACAGGATCATGCCCATGGTCAGCCATTCCGGCAGTCCGCTGACAAAAGAATCGGGCTCGCGGAAGTTCTCCGCGACCGACCGGCCCACCCCGTACATGATCAGGAAAAGGCCCGCTACGAGGCCCGGGCGCTTCAGGGCGCCGAATCTCCATATGAGAATCGACAATACAATCAGGGGTATCCAGCCCTCAAGCACTGACTCATAGAGCTGGCTCGGATGGCGGGCGAGTTCATCGCCCCGGTATACCCACTCGTTGGTCTCCCAGTTGAAGGCCGGAGGGGTCGAACCCGGCACATAGCCTTCGGGGAAGACCATCCCGACGGAGGCGTCGGTAGGCCGGCCATAGAGTTCCGCGTTGGTAAAATTCGCGATCCGCACAAGTCCGATGCCGATAGGCGCGGTCACCCCCGCAATGTCGCCGACCGACAGCAGCGGCACGCCGCGCTTGGCCGCGAAGAACCAGAGCACCAGCGCCACCCCGAGGATGCCGCCATGGAAGGCCATGCCGCCGTCCCAAATGCGCAGCACAGTCATCGGATCAGCCGCCAGCACATCCATCTGGTAGGGCACCATGTAGAACAGGATGTAGCCGAGCCGGCCGCCGAGGATGATGCCGATGATGATCCAGAACATCAGGTCATCCAGCCCGTTCTGGTCGAGCGGCGCCTTGCCGCCCCACAGGCCTTCACGCTTGAGGAGCTGCGAGCCATACCACCAGGCCCCGCCGATGCCCGCGATATAGCCGAGAGCGTACCAGCGCAGGTGGAACTCGCTGAGGCCGATGAAGCCGAAATCTATCGAAAACAGCGCCGGGCGCCATTCCGGGAAGGTCAGCGCAGTCTGGCTTAGGTAAACGCTCATCATCGTCAGCAGTTCGGTCATGCGGCGTCTTTTCCCTGTCTGGCCGCCGCCTTATCTGCTAGGCGGACCGGCATACCCGGCGCGAAGGAGTAACGGCATGGCAGGCACAAATCCACTGCTCGATGACATTGCGACCCTGATGACCGGTGCGCTCGGCGCCGCTCGCGCGGCGGGCGAGGAGGCCAAGACCGCCGCTCAGGCCCGTGTGCGCGCCCTGATCGCCGACATGGACCTTGCAGGACGCGACGAAGTCGAAGCCCTGAAGGCGATCGCCACAGCTGCGCTGGACCGCGTGGAAACCCTGGAAGCCCGCCTCGCCGCCCTCGAAGCGGCGCAGGCGAATTCCCCGAAATCCTGAACGCCCACTGTTGAAGCCGATAGACAAGTCTGAAGTGTCCCGGTTTGTTCGGGTGTGGATTTGTCACACGAATCCGGCACCAATTCAGGAAACCGATGCGGAGGCGCCCGAATGAGCCTTGAACTCGAACGCAGCCAGGACTTCGACATCGACCCGCTCGATATCGTGGAAGTGGTGCTGGACGCTGCCAACTGGCCGTATGAGCGCGATGAGGAAGGCACTCTACAGGTCGTCGCCGAAACCCGCTGGGGCGACATGGGCGCCCTGTTTGCCTATCGTCCGGAGCCGTCGGCAATCCATTTCTCCCTGACACTCGACGTCAAAGCGATGGCCGCCAAGCGCAGCGCGATTGCCGAACTGGTGATGCTCGCCAACGAGCGCCTCTGGGTCGGCCACTTCGATTTCTGGTCGGATGACGGCGTCATCATCTATCGCTACACCTTCCCGATGGAGGGGCGCGACGAAGTCAGCCAGGGCGAAATCCGCGCCGTGATCATGGCTGCCGTGAGCGCGGCCGACCGGTTCATGCCGGCGTTCAACTTTCTGGTCTGGGCCGGCAAGTCGCCGCGCGAAGCAATCGACGCGGTGATGTTCGAAACCCACGGCGAAGCCTGAGACAAAGATGGCTGCTGCTCCGCCGTCCCTAGTTCTGATCGGGGCCGGCCGGATGGGCACGGCGCTCGTGCGCGGCTGGCTGAAGGGCAAGTCAAAGCGCAAGATTGCGATTATCGAGCCGCGCCCCTCCGAGGAGATTTCAGCTTGGGCCGTTGATGGCAAGATCCTTCTCAACCCTTCGCCCGCACCCGCCGCCATTCTTGTTGTCGCGGTCAAGCCGCAGCAGTTCGCGGGCATTGCGGAGGCGGCGCGCGGCTTCGTCAGCTCCAAAACGCTCGCCGTCTCGATCATGGCGGGCGTGCGCATCGCGCAGCTCTCGCGCCGGCTGGAGACCTCCCGCATCATCCGCTCGATGCCGAACACGCCGGGATCAATCGGGCAGGGCATCACGGTGTTCTCGGCGGCGCCCGCACTGGCCGCGGCGGATCTCGAC
>JBGTKN010000461.1:0-3330 GCA_041744615.1 Hyphomonas sp.
CCTGGTATCTCGAAGGCGGCTTGCCGGACACATTCGACGGCCGGGCCGGCATGGTGACCCTGCTGACCAGTCTAGCGATTGCCCGGCTAAGCCGGATCGACGGGTCGGACACAGCGCACCTGACCGCGCGCCTCGACGAACTCGTGCTCGACGGGTTCGATGCCGCTTTCCGGGAAAAGGGGGTCGGCGACGCCTCGATAGCCCGCAAGGTGCGGAAACTGGCGCAGGGCCATGCGGGGCTCGGCAAGGCGATGTTTGCGGCCCTTGTGGAAGGCAGCAACGAGGCGAGGGCCGGGCAGGTCGCGGAAATCCTGCGCCGCAACGGCGTCGTGCCGCCGGACCAGGCTGCGGCGCTGGCGGACAGATTGCTGGCCCTGCAGTCCCATTTGAGGAGCCAGCCGGACGAAGAAATCCTGCATGGCCGGTTCGACTGGATGGCCGCAGGGACAGGCCGGGGCGCCTTTCAGCACTGAACCTGCCGCATCTGGCCCGTTGCCTTGCCCCTCGGCGCCGCTTAAACCACGCGAAAATACCTAGAATCTGGCCACTCATGCAGGCACAGGACCGGATGAACCCCTCGCAGACGATCTCGATAGACGCCATGGGCGGAGACAATGCCCCCGGCATCGTCGTGGACGGGGTTGCAAGCTTTCTCGAAAGCCGGCCTGCGATGCGCGCGCTGCTGCATGGCGACGAGGCGAAACTCGCTCCCCTGGTGACTGGCCGCGCCGTTCTCGAATCTCGCGCCGCGATCGTCCATGCCGTGACCGAGAAGATCACCAGCGACATGAAGCCGAGCCAGGCGCTGCGCCGGGGCAAGGGCACGTCGATGTGGAACGCCGTCGAGGCGATCCGCGAGGGGCGGGCCGGCGCCTCCGTCTCTGCCGGAAACACTGGTGCGCTGATGGCCATTTCCATGCTCATCCTGCGCAAGATGGAAGGTGTGCACCGCCCCGCCATGACTGCCGTCTGGCCCACGCTGCGCGGCCGCACGGTGGTGCTGGATGTGGGCGCCAACGTCGAGGCCGATGCGCAGCAACTCGTGACCTTTGCGATCATGGGCGAGGCCTTCGCCCGCGCCACACTCGGCATTGCGCGGCCTACGGTCGGCCTGCTGAACATCGGCTCGGAAGAGATGAAGGGACATGAGGAGGTGCGCGAGGCCCACGAATGGCTGCGCGCGGCGGGGCTGGATCTGGATTATCGCGGCTTCATCGAAGGCGACGACATTTCCACAGGCGCGGTCGATGTCGTCGTCACGGACGGGTTCACCGGAAACGTTGCCCTGAAAACGGGAGAGGGCGTCGCGCGGATGCTGGCCAGTCATATGCGTGAGGCGTTCACGGAAACGTTGATGTCGAAAGCCGGTGCGGTGCTTGCCATGAACGGTCTGAAGCGGCTGAAGTCGCTGATGGACCCTAGCAACGTGAATGGCGGCGTGCTGCTTGGCCTCGGCGGCATTTCCGTCAAGAGCCATGGCAGCGCTGACGCGCGCGGCTTTGCCCGGGCCTGCGAGATGGCAGCCGATCTGGCAGCCAGTGACTACCAGGGCGAGATCGCCACGAACCTCGCAAAAATTGGAACCGGCGGCGTTGCGGCCTGACGGCAGCGCGCAAGGTCGAAAGGAAGAATGAGGATGGCGCGGCGCAGTTTTATTCTCGGAACCGGAAGCTACCTTCCCGAACGCGTGCTTACCAACAAGGAGCTCGCCGGAATGGTTGAGACCTCCGATGAGTGGATCCAGGAACGCACCGGCATCCGTCAGCGCCATGTTGCCGCCGATGGCGAACTGACGTCCGATATCGCCACCGCTGCTGCCCGCCGCGCTCTTGAGGCTGCCGGGATCGATGCCTCCGCGATTGATCTCATCGTGCTCGCGACCACGACGCCGGATCGTACCTTCCCCGCTACCGCCACCGCCGTGCAGGCCAAGCTCGGCTTGACGCACGGCGCCGCGTTTGATGTTCAGGCCGTCTGTTCAGGTTTCCTCTTCGCACTTGCGACAGCCGACTCTATGCTGAAACAGGGCCTGTTCAGCAAGGCTCTGGTGATCGGCGCCGAAACTTTCACGCGCATCATAGACTGGTCGGACCGGGGCACCTGCGTGCTGTTCGGCGATGGCGGCGGCGCGGTGGTCCTAGAGGTGCGCGAGGGCGAATTTGCCCCCGATGAAGGAATTATCACGCACCATATCCGTACCGACGGAACGAAGTCGGACCTCCTGTATGTCGATGGCGGCGTCAGTTCGACCGGCACGATCGGCCATGTCCGGATGGAAGGAAACCGGGTCTTCAAGCACGCCGTCGCCAACATTTCGGCCGCCATCGAAGCGGTGTTGACGGAGACGGGGCTGACCTCGGCGGACATCGACTGGTTCGTGCCCCACCAGGCCAACAAGCGCATTCTGGATGGCGTTGCGAAGAAGCTCCACATCCCGGAAGACAAGGTCGTCATCACCGTCGATCAGCATGCCAACACCTCCGCCGCGTCCATTCCGCTGGCGCTCGACCATGCTGTCCGCACTGGCCGCGCCAAGCCCGGCGACCTTATCCTTTCGGAAGCCATGGGCGGCGGCTTCTCCTGGGGTGCCAGCCTTTTCCGTCTGTGATCGACGCGCCTGTTCCAGATTTCACTAACGCGTACGCTAGGAATTCGTTAAGATACCGGGCTTAGGCTTTGAGGAAAGGCGATTGGCAAGATGAGCAACGCGACCGTTACCCGTGCTGAAGTCACAGACGCCATCGTCCGCGAAGTCGGCGTGACGCGGCAGGAATCGGCTGACCTTCTCGACCGCACCCTCGAACTCATCGGCGCCGCCCTCGAGCATGAGGAAGAAGTGAAGCTTGCCCGGTTCGGCAACTTCGTGGTGCGCTCCAAATCGGCCCGTGAAGGGCGCAATCCCAAGACAGGCGAAGAGGCTCCCATTGCCGCTCGCCGGGTCGTCACTTTCCGCCCCTCGCCGATGCTCAAGGCCCTCGTCGGGCGCGTCTGACACAGCAGGAACACCGAATGACCGCACTCAAGTCCCGGATCGAAAAGTCTCAGACAGCCTTCCGGTCGATCGGGGAAGCGGCCAGCGAACTCGGCCTAGAAACACATGTGCTGCGCTACTGGGAAAACCGTTTCCCGAAAGACATCCGCCCGATCAAGCGTGACGATGGCCGCCGCATGTTCCGCCCGCAAGACATGGACGCGCTGCGCGCCATCCGCATCTTGGTGCACGAGCGCGGCATGACGCTGAAGGGCGCCAAGACGATCCTGGCCGAGCAGGGGATCGACGCCGTTCTCGCCGGCACGGCCAGGCTTTCCGCCGCTGCGCTCGAGGCTGTG
>JBGTKN010000462.1:0-6749 GCA_041744615.1 Hyphomonas sp.
TTCGCCTCCGCGAGATCTCGCGGTTTGTCGAAGGCTGCATCGCCGAGGGCGAGCATCTGGTCGGCGCCGATCACGAGTCCCGGTCGCGACCGAGAGACGCGCACCGCTTTCATCTCGGCGAGCTGCATGGCCTGGTCGCGCACGGAGACGCCGTCTGCGCGCATGGCGGTGCGATACGAATCCTCGTCGACGTTAGGCGCCACCGCTTCTGCCGGCACGCCGGCAGCCGTCAGCAAGGCGCGCCGGCTGGCGCTGCCGGAAGCGAGCGTAACAACCAGGCTCACGGATGGCCCCGTCGTTCGTGCAGGAAGTTCAGGATCGCGGCTGCGGTTTCTTCGACCGAGCGGCGGGAAACATCGATCGTCTTCCACTGGTTCCGCTGGAAGAGCCGGTTGGCCTGTGTGATTTCCTCGCGCACGGCCTCTTCGTCGGCATAATCTCCGGCATCATCCTGGTTGAGCGAGATCAGACGCTGGCGCCGGATCTGCACAAGGCGTTCGGCGGAAATCTTGAGCCCGACAACGAGAGGCCCCTTGTCACCCATCTTCTCGAGGAAATCCGGCAGGGCGGCCCCGGGCACCAGGGGAATGTTCCCGGCGCGCACGTTGCGGTTGGCGAGATAGACGCAGGTCGGTGTCTTGGAAGTTCGGCTCACGCCGAGCAGGATCACGTCGGCGCCAATCAGGCTTTCCATATTCTGGCCGTCATCATGGGCAAGCGTGAAATTGATCGCTTCCATCCGCTCGAAATAGTCCTCGTCCATTGCGTGCTGGCCGGCGACCCGGTTGTTGGCGGCGACACCGAGGTGGCGGCTCAGCATGGCGATTGACGGGTCGAGCACCGGCAGGGTCGGGATGCTCCGCTCACGGCAGAAGGATTCAAGGCGAGCACGCAGGGCGGAATCGGAGATCGTGTACCAGACGACGCCGGGCGCGGCTTCGATCTCGCGGGTCACGCGTTCGAGTTGGCGTTCGGAGCGGACGAGGTAGTAATTGTGCTCCAGCGGCTGGACGTTCTCGAACTGCGCGCAAGCCGCGCGTTGCACCGCGTTCAGCGTCTCGCCGGTGGAGTCGGAGACAAGGTGGACATTGAAATAAATGGCGGGACGGGTCGGCCGAGTCATGCGCCTGTCTTGCCGGGGCTTCCCGTTTTGCACAAGGGTTGTGACTCGCCTGTGGAATGACCTTCGCCCCACAGGGACTCACACGCATTCCACAGAGCGAAGAATTCGACTCGGCACTGGACCCGGCTTGTTCCGCACTGTGACTCCCCCGGCGGCTTTAACCTTGCGTTAACCATTGAGTCTCGTCACGATTCTGTTCGCGTCAGAGGCGAGCTCCAGATGTGAGTCGCTTGTGGATTTTGGTGGACAAAGCCATGGAAACGAGGCTCTCCAACCTATCTGCAGGATCATAAGTATAAGCGCCCTGACGGGCTCGTTTGAATCGGGATGGAAAGGGGTCGGCTCATGGCGGCAGCCAGCGGGAGAAAATTTCTGGATGTGCTTTCAGGACAGGTGGTCTCCCCTCCTCCGGTCTGGATGATGCGGCAGGCAGGTCGGCACCTTCCGGAATATCTGGAAACCCGGGCGCGGGCGCGTGACTTTCTCGACTTCTGCTATACGCCCTCACTGGCATCCGAAGCCACGCTGCAGCCAGTTCGCCGTTACGGCATGGACGCTGCCATCCTGTTTGCCGACATCCTCCTGATACTCGATGCGATGGGTCTCGGTGTCACCTTCGAAAAGGGCGAAGGCCCGCTCGTCGAAGTGATTCAGGGACCCTCCGATCTTCAGCGGGTGAAACCGCAGGCGGCAGCCGACAAGCTCTCACCGGTTTATGAAACCGTTTCCCGGGTGAAGGCTGAACTGCCGTCGTCGTGCGCGCTGATCGGGTTTGCCGGCTCCCCCTGGACTGTGACGCTGTACGCCGTCGAAGGACGTGGCAAGACCGACAAGTCGATGGCCTGGCGCTGGGCGCATGGACGCCCGGACGATCTAGCCGCGGCGATGGATCTCGTGGGCGAAGCAACTGCCCACTATCTCGCCCGTCAGGTAGCGGCGGGCGCCGACGCCCTTATGCTGTTCGACAGCTGGGCCGAGGGCCTGCCTGACAATATCTTCGAGGAAGTTATCATTGCGCCGACTAAGAAGCTGGTGGCGCGCCTGCGCGGCATGGGCGTGACTGTGCCGATCATCGGTTTTCCGCGCGGCGCCGGTGTGATGGTGCCGGACTATGTGGCCGCAACGGGCGTGACGGGCGTAGGGCTTGATACGGCCGCGCTGCCGAAGTTCATCAACGGCGCCCTGCCCGCGAATTTCCCGGTCCAGGGCCATCTCGACCCCCTTCTGCTCATTGAGGGCGGTGCGCGTCTTGACGCACGGGTGGACCAGCTTCTGGACGCGTATCGCGGCCGGCCCCATATCTTCAATCTCGGCCACGGGGTTCGTCCTGAAACCCCGATTGCGAACGTCGAGCGCGTTCTGGCCCGGATTCGAAGAGGATAAGTCTGCCGATGGGCCGCAAGATCGCCGTTGTATTGTTCAATCTCGGCGGTCCGGACAAACCCGCGTCGGTGCAGCCCTTCCTGAAGAACCTGTTCCGCGATCCCGCGATCATCAGGGCTCCGCTCCCGATCCGGTGGCTTCTGGCGCGCCTTATTTCCCGGACCCGAGCGCCAGCCGTGATCAAGAACTATGCGATGATGGATGCCGGCGGCGGCTCTCCCCTGCTCCGCGAAACAGAGCTTCAAGCCCGGGCGCTGGAAGCAGAGCTGGCAAGATCGCTGCCCGGTGACACGGCGAAATGCTTCATCGCGATGCGTTACTGGCACCCATTCACCGAAGAAGCCGCCGCGGACGTGAAACGCTGGGGCGCCGATGAGGTGGTGCTGCTGCCGCTCTATCCGCAGTTCTCGACGACGACGACGGGCTCCTCGCTGAGCGCTTGGAAGGCCGCTTTCAAGGGCAAGGCCAAGACGGTTTGTTGCTATCCTTTCGACGAGAACTTCGTCACGGCGCATGTCGACCGGATCATGGACGGTCACCGGCGCGCCAGCGCGCCGGACCAGGTGACGCTTCTTCTTTCTGCGCATGGCCTGCCGGAACAAGTGGTCCGCGAAGGCGATCCCTATCAATGGCAATGCGAAGCGCTCGCCGAAATGATCGCCGGCCGCGTGCCTGCCCATTGGGAAGTTATCCCCTGCTATCAGTCGCGCGTCGGTCCGCTGAAATGGATCGGCCCGGCAACCGAGGCAGAAGTCGAGCGCGCGGCGAAAGCCAAGAAACACATCCTGATCGCGCCGATCGCATTCGTCTCGGAACATATCGAGACGCTGGTCGAGCTAGGCGAAGAGTACCGGCTGGTCGCCGAAGCGGATGGCGCGGCGAGCTATACCCGTGTCGAAGCGCTGGGGACCCATCCGGGTTTCATCCGGACGCTGGCTGATGAAACGGTCGCGGCACTGGGAATGAAAACCGAAATCCGATCCTGCGCAGGCGGGCGGCTTTGCCCTTCGGACTGGACGGGATGCCCGCATGCCGCCACAGATCACCAGGCGGGCAAGCGGATGGTCGAACCCGCGCATTAGGGCCGGCGGCATGGATATTTATCTCTGGGTCAAGGCGGCCCATCTCATCTTCGTGGTCGCCCTGATGGCCGGCCTGTTGGTTTTCCCGCGCTACAAGATCCACCAGCTGTCCAGCCGGCCGGGCGAGCCCCTGTTCGAGACGATGAAGGATGCGTCGGCGCGGCTGAAGCGGATCATCCTCAACCCGAGCCTCGTGATCGTCTGGATCCTGGGGCTTTGGATGCTTTATCTGAACCCAGATCTTCTGTCGCAAGGTTGGATGCACACGAAGCTGGTGCTTGTGCTGGGAATAACCGGGCTGCACGTCTATTTCGTCATCCTTGGTAAACGGGTCGACGGCGTGACAGGCACAGTACAGACGAAAACCCTGAGGATGCTCAATGAAGCACCGTTTATCCTAATGATCGGTGTCGTGATCATGGTGATTGTCCGCCCGTTCTGACCCGCGTCCTTTCCGGCTTGACCTTTCCGGTCAAATTGGCGATGAGGGGTGCATGCCGGTGCGCCCAGTCCTTGTGGCGCCCCCCGAATTCACCTGACCGGCACCCCCTAGCTAGATCCAAAATCCGGACCGCTCCGAATGGCTTCCTCGATGCTCGACAACCTCACCAGCGTAACTTTGCGCGAACTCAAGGCGAAATCGCCTGAGGAACTGCTACTCTATGCGGAGGAGCTTGAGGTCGAGAATGCGTCCTCGATGCGCACCCAGGACATGCTGTTCGCGATCCTGAAAGAGCTGGCAGACAGCGAAGTCGAGATCACGGGCCAAGGTGTGCTCGAGGTGCTGGTCGACGGTTTCGGTTTCCTGCGCTCGCCGGAATCAAACTACCTGCCCGGCCCGGACGACATCTATGTCAGCCCCGAAGTACTCAAGAAGGCGAACATCCGAACGGGTGACACAGTCGAAGGCCCGATCGTCGCCCCGCAGGACTCCGAGCGCTACTTTGCGCTCACGGATGTCAGCCAGATCAATTTCGAGGATCCGGACAAGGCTAACAAGAAAGTCCATTTCGACAACCTGACGCCGCTCTATCCGGACCGCCGCCTGAAAATGGAAAGCCGCGATCCGACCAAGAAGGATCGTTCCGGCCGAGTCATCGATATCGTTGCCCCGATCGGCAAGGGCCAGCGCGCCCTGATCGTCGCCCCGCCCCGGACGGGTAAAACGGTGCTGATGCAGAACATCGCGTCCGCCATCGAAGAGAACCATCCCGAGTGCTACCTGATCGTGCTGCTGATCGACGAGCGCCCGGAAGAAGTGACCGACATGCGCCGCACGGTGAAGGGCGAAGTCATTGCCTCGACCTTTTACGAGCCGGCGACACGCCACGTCCAGGTGGCCGAAATGGTGATCGAGAAAGCCAAACGCCTCGTCGAGCACAAGCGCGATGTGGTCATACTGCTCGACTCGATCACGCGTCTCGGCCGTGCTTACAACACGACCGTCCCCTCCTCCGGCAAGGTCCTGACCGGCGGTGTGGATGCAAACGCGCTGCAACGCCCCAAGCGTTTTTTCGGCGCGGCGCGCAATGTCGAGAATGGCGGTTCGCTGACGATTGTCGCCACCGCGCTGATCGATACGGGCTCGCGCATGGACGAGGTCATCTTCGAAGAGTTCAAGGGCACGGGCAACTCCGAGATCGTCCTTGACCGCAAGATCGCCGACAAGCGTACCTTCCCGGCTCTCGACATCATGAAGTCCGGCACGCGGAAAGAAGAACTCATCACGCCGCAGGACCAGCTGTCGAAGATCTACATCCTCCGCCGCATCCTCGGCCCGATGGGAACCTCAGACGCGATCGACTTCCTGATCGACAAGCTGCGTCAGACGAAGACCAACGACGAGTTCTTCGAAGCGATGAAGAACTGACGGGAGGCGCCTGCCGATGGGCACGCGCGACACCATCTGCGCCCTTGCCTCGGGCGCGCCTCCTTCGGCGATTGCCGTGGTCCGGATTTCAGGGCCGGCCGTCTACGAGATCGGCGCGCTATTGCTGTCGGGCGGTTTGCCTGCGGCCCGGCGCGGAACCCTCACAAGGCTGAGCGACCGGGACGGCAACCTGGTCGATGAAGGCATTGCCCTCTTCTCCCCTGCCCCCAACTCCTATACCGGCGACGACACGCTCGAACTCTTCCTGCACGGCGGACCCGCGGTGATCACCCATGCGCTGGCCGCGCTGACCTCGATGGCGGATGTTCGGCTCGCGGAACCAGGCGAGTTTACCCGCCGGGCTTTCGAAGCCGGAAAACTGAACCTGACCCAGGCCGAAGGCGTGGCCGATCTTATCGAAGCCGAGACCCTTGCCCAGAAGCGCCAGGCCCTCCGCCAGTTGTCCGGCGGACTGTCCGCGACCTATTCTGCATGGCGGGACGAGTTGATGGGACTTCTCGCTCTGGTAGAGGTCCTGATCGACTTTCCGGATGAGGGCGATGTCGCTTCGGATGTTGCCGATCCGGTCATGACCCGGGTGGACGGGTTGGTCAAAGATGTAGAGACCGCCCTCGAAGATGGAGGGATCGGCGAACGCATCCGGGATGGATTCCGCATCGCGATCATTGGCGCGCCGAATGCCGGCAAGTCCACGCTGCTGAACAGGCTCGCCGGACGCGAGGCCGCGATCGTCACCGCCCGGCCCGGAACCACCCGCGACGTAATCGAGATCCGCAGGTTGCTTGGCGGACAGGTTGTCTGGATTGCGGACACGGCAGGACTGCGCGACACCGAAGACGAGATCGAGGCGGAAGGAATCCGGCGGGCCAGGATGACGGCAGAGGAAGCCGACCTCTGCCTCCTCCTGATCGACGCGTCCGCTCCGGGAGCCCCCCCTCCCCTCCCCTTCACGCCGCCCAAGGGAATAATTGTGGTGAACAAGGCCGACCTCGCCGGCCCTGGCGCGCTGCCGGCATCTGACTTTATTATATGTGCGAAGGATGGCGCCGGGATCGAAGCGCTGGAAGCCGGTCTAGGCGCGCGCATCGCGGCGCTGGCCGGATCGGTCGAATCCCCGGTCATCACCCGCGCCCGCCACCGGGAGAAATTGACCCGCGGCCTCGCGGCCCTCGCTTCGGCGAAGGCGGCGCTACGCCAGGAACTCGGTTTCGAACTGGTCGCCGAAGACCTCCGCCTCGCCATCCGCGAGATGCAGTCGATCGTCGGCGAG
>JBGTKN010000463.1:0-4565 GCA_041744615.1 Hyphomonas sp.
CACCCGGCATGTCTCCCGGCCTGCGCGATGCGCTGCGCGGGCGTGAGCATATCATGATCCCGGGTATCGCGACGGCGAGCGAGGCTATGACGCGGCATGAGCAAGGCTTCGCGCTGCTGAAACTGTTTCCGGCGTCCATCGCGGGCGGCGCGCCGGCGCTGAAGGCACTGGCCGGGCCCTTGCCGCACCTTAAATTCATGCCGACGGGCGGCATCGCCGAGATCGAGGTGAAGTCCTATCTCAGCCTACCTAACGTGTTCGCCATCGGCGGCTCCTGGATCGCCAGCCAGTCGGACATCGCCGCCGGCAACTGGGCGCGGATCGAGGAGATCGCCAAACGCCTGCTGTCGCTTGCCTAAAAGGCGCTCTCGATCGCTTCGAGGAAGCTGACGTGGTCTTCCGCCGTGGTGGATTTGCAGCTGCTGATCCGGCATGCTGGTGCCCGGCGCCAAGACCTGAGGGTTCTTCAGACAGGCGGTGAGCGCCGCGTGGTCCCGCGTTGCGCCCTTCGACTTCAGCGCGTCGTTAGAGCCGGCATAATCGGTGGACGCGATGTTGCTGCGGGCCGCACGCACGAGGCTCGGGGCCTTGCTATTGTCGCCCAGCGCGAAGGAATGGCATTCGGCGCAGGTATATTTCCTCGATAGTGCAGGAAATCGGAGTTCAGGATACGTGACAGCGTTTCAACGTCAACTCCATGTACTTCGGTCAGTCCGCGCGACTCCTGTTGCGGTGAAAGGTGAGCGCCGGCCAGTTTTTCTCAAGGTATTTGGCCGCCGGCATACCAGTAGAAAGCATAAGCGACTTGGACGGGTTCTCAACGAACCGGTGCATCAGAACGGCGAAGCCGATCACCGCTGAGAACACGACCGGCAGGATCACGATGGGTGGTACGCCAAGGTCATTCAGTGCGGTCATGGCGATGACGCCGACACGTTCGTGAAACATATAGAGCGGATAGGAGGCGAGACCGAGCATGATTGCCCAGCGGTTCTCGAACGGTTTCATCGCCGGGGATCTTAAAAGGAACAAGGCGAAGGTGCCGACAACAACGGCGCTCAGTAAGATGTGCCCTGGTGACGAGACCGATGCCATATGCGTTGTGGAAGAGGCGCTGCTCAACACGATGCCAATGAGGGAAAAGAGCGAGATCGCAACGATCGGTGGTGAGACCCGCTGTTTCCAGTAGAGGAAACCGCAGATGCCGAGTGAGAACCAGGACAGGTAGTGGGGTTGGAAGATCAGGCTGAAAATCCAGTGCGGGTCGAACGCCGTCAGTTCGATCTGTGCCAGCAATAGCAGTGAAACCGACTGGATCACCAGCCAAGCCCAGAGGAAGCGCTGCCCGCCGGATGTCAGCCAGAAGACGAGCGCGACGAGGGCGTAAAAGCGCACTTCGACCCAGAGCGTCCAGTAAACCCCGTCCACCCAGGTCAGGCCGTTGATGTTGAGAAGGCCGCCGGTGAAGGCCGGATCGACGAACAGGATGGAGCTCAGATATTCGAGCGGCTGGATGTCCCAATGCGAAAGGTTGTCAAATCGGAGATGGATTCCCGACAGCGAGATCAGCAAGGTTGTCAGCGTGGCGCAGACGATCATGGTCGGCCAGAGGCGGCTGGCGCGGCGCACGGCGAAGTCTGCCAGGCCGGTCGATCGCTCCAGTGTCATGATGATGACGAAGCCGGATATCAGGAAGAACAGACTGACACCGAAGAGGCCCAGAAGGTTGAGGAAGGGCAGGGCTTCGAGCAGACCGTCGCCGTGCGGGTACAGCGACTCGCCGTTCTCCCGGGCCGTCCAGCGCGCCGTGAAGTGATAGATGACAACCAGCAGTGCCGCGACGCCGCGCAGGCCGTCCAGCACGTCAAGCCGGTGAGACTCTGCCACGCTGTCTACCGGCGGTGAGGGCAGGATGCCGGTCATTGCGAGCACCCTCAGACGAGTTCGGTTTTCGCCGGTTCCGTTTTCGTGTTGGAGAGGCTTTCGACAATCTTCTTCGCCATCGCATTGCCGTCACGCACGGCGTAGTTGGTGCCGCGGTCCATCGGGTAGATCTGCGAGAAGTTGCACATCAGGACACCCGGGCAGGGTGTCTCGTACGGCACGAGCTTGTTCTGCTCGAAGCCGATGTCGACGATGTGCTGGGCATTGCGCATCTTGAAGAGCGCGTCATCGACGACCTGGGTCTCGTCGAAGTCGGGGAAGATTTTCTTCAGCTCGCCATACCAGCGCTTCTTCAGCGCTTCCTTGTCGGCCGACATGTACTCATGCTCGGGCGGCACATAATCGCCGATATAGTAGATGTTGAGGCCGTCGAACCGTTCCGAGCCGACGAGATTTGTGAGGCTGAGGAACACGACGAAGGGCGAGTTCGGGGTGTTGATATTGTGCCAGTAGTATTTGGTGAACTTCTGCTTCGTCGCGAAGACCTGGACGACCGCGTCGAGATAGTCGATCGAGCGCAGCTTGTTGAAATAGGAGGGATCGGCGGCCTCGTAGCCGGCGATCATCTTGGCCAGAACATGGCTCGGCACGGTCGCAAGCACGCGGTCGAACGACTCCTCGCCATTGGCGGTGGTGACCGTGACCTGGCCGGTGACCGGGTTGTGTGTCAGTTTCGAAACCGGGGTGGCGAGGCGGATGTCGGCGCCGGCGGCCGTGATCGGGCCGA
This sequence comes from Hyphomonas sp., assembly GCA_041744615.1. GTDB lineage: Bacteria > Pseudomonadota > Alphaproteobacteria > Caulobacterales > Hyphomonadaceae > Hyphomonas. The sequence goes on from JBGTKN010000463.1 coordinate 2,672, forward strand.
CGAGCGCGTCGATGATCGTGCGGAAGCCACCCTTGAAATAACCAAGCGCCTCGCCGCCGAGCTTGGCATCGCGGCTATCGACGCGTTGCAGCACGCGGCCCCAGAGCCAGGACATCGTGACCTTGTCGAAATAGCGGTCGAACTTGCCGCGCAGCAGGGGCTCCCAGATCACGTCGCTGACCGAGCGGCCGGCATATTTGCGCAACCATTCGAGCGCGGTGATGTTCTCCAGCTTGCGCCAGTTCTTGACGCGCTGGAGGTAGAGCACCGTCACGCCGGCGCGGATACGGTCGATGAAGCTGATTGGTTTGAACTTGATCAGATCAATCGGCGTTTCCATCGGGTAGAGCGTGTCACCGTAATAGGTCGACACGGAGGACTTGTGGAAGGTCAGCTTGTCTTCGAGGCCGAGTTCCTTGACCAGGCCGAGTATGTATTCGTCGGTCTTGTAGAGGAAGTGATAGGCATGCTCGACGCGGTGGCCGGCCAGTTCGAAACCGGCAGCGAGGCCGCCGAGATAGTCGGAGGCCTCATAGATCGTGACCTTGTGGCCCTGCTGGATGAGACGATAGGCGGTCGTGATACCGGTGAGGCCGCCGCCGATGATTCCGATGTTTGCCATGTTGGTGATGCCCTGTTTTCGGCTCTCAGGCCGCCGTTTTCCGGAAGGTGATGCGCGAATTGAGGATGAACTGGACGACAAAGACGACCGGGAGAGATAGAATTTTGCCGACGTTCGCGGCGAGCGCCTGTAGTTCGACAAAGTTCTGTGTCAGGACGATCACGCCGTAGCCCACGGCGTAGCCGATCGTACACACGATGCAGAAGGACAGGAAGCGGAGCGCGGTGTGATCGGTTGTCTTGAAATTGTGGCGGGCGTTGACGAGGAAGCTGAAGACAACCGCTGTCGGCACAGAAACGGAGTGGGCGACGAGCTCACTCGTGTGCGCAAAGTTATAGAGCACGAAGAAGAGGACAAGGTCGATCAGGCTGGCTGTGGCACCGATCAGGCCATACTTCACCAGTTTCTGATGCTTGTGCAGGAGTTGCTGCACTTTCTCGGCGAAGGACAGCGACTGAGGCTCTGCGGTATTCATTACGCGACACTCCAACACCAGGGCTCTGGCGTGACATTAACTCTGGCGGCTGTTGGCCGTCCCGTGGACCGGGGTAGGTGAAGCCGCCGGTCCGGCTATTCACCCAGGTTTGCAATCGTTATGCCAGCGTCCGGCGGTTTGGGGTAGCGCTCAGTTCGTCTGCGGCGCTGTGTCCGCCAGCGCTGCCGGTTGATGGCGCATGACCGGCTTGCGGAAGCGGTTGTTGCCCCAGACGAAGGCCTGTGTGGCGACATAGTTCCAGACGACGGTGATGAACGCGCCCGCCATCGCCGGCAGGACATAGAATAGGCTGTCATACTGGTCATGGATGATTGCCGCGACGCTGATATTGCCGAGGATGCCGACCGAGCACAGCGCCGCAAAGATCAGGAATCCCATATAGAACTTAGGCCCTTTGAGCTGGCGGTCGCGGTAGGTGAGGGCGTTGTTGGCGCTGTAGTTGAAGAGCATGGCGAGTACGGTCGCCATCAGCTGCGCCGAGTTGAACGCCATGCCCGCGAGGCTGACGGCCGGCATCAGGATGGCCATGTGGACCAGGATGCCGATCGAGTTGACAAGGGCGAAGGAGATGAAGCGCGCGGGTACGGGGATATAGCGCGAGATCTTCTTCTCAATGAAGAAGAGAAAGAAATCGTACATCACGCGGTTGTCGAGCTTCGACTCGCCGTGCAGGCGCGAGCGGAACTGGAAGGGCACTTCCTTGACTTTCGGGCGGGGCTTGGCGGAGACGATCAGGTCGATCAACACCTTGAAACCGATCTCCGACAGTTCCGGGA
>JBGTKN010000464.1:0-1648 GCA_041744615.1 Hyphomonas sp.
GTCAGGATCGCTGGTCGGCGATTCGTCCCGGCGGCGGGTCTTGCTGACGGCGGTGATGATGCCGATGCCGATCAGGACGACGGCGCCAGTAGCAATCCACACCGGCGGGGCATTCAGCAGATAGGCGCCGTAGGCAAGTCCCCCGATAAGAACGACGAATCCGATCAGATAGAGTGAAAACGACGACATGGATGGACCTCGGGGGTTGATGCCAACTTCCCATCAACGCCTGCCTGCGTGTGCGGTTCCGGAACGCCCGAACGCTCCGTTCACCATCGTATCCGCAATCCCTGCAGCAGCCGTCCAGTTTGGCGCGCGCATTGCACTAATCCCTTGTCGAAACAGGGACCCCTGCATGCTGCACAGCATCAACATGCTCAGACTGCTCTCGTGCTATGCGATCGTGATCTTTCACGTGACCGAATACGTGAACGCGCATTCCAGCCGCCTGCACCTGACCTTCCGGCTCGCCGAACCCGGGTTCCACCTCTTCCTGCTGATCAGCGGAGTCATCCTGATCCTGATCACCAAGCCGACCGATGCACCGCACAAGTTCATGCTGAAGCGGATTGCCCGGATCGTGCCGCTCTACTGGCTGACGACGGCGATTGCCGTCGGGCTGGCACTCGCGCGGCCCTGGTATTTCTCGAACGCCATCGTCGAACCGGACAGCATCGCCGCCAGTTTCCTCTTCCTGCCGCATGCCAATACAATCGGGCAGATCCAGCCGATTCTCTATGTCGGCTGGACGCTCGGCTACATCATGCTGTTCTACTTCCTGTTCGCGATCTCTCTTCTGGCGGCGCCGGGCCGGCAGGTACCAGTGACGCTCGGCCTGCTGCTGGCAGTGATCGCCGGCGCCCAGTTGCTGCCGCAGGGCGACTACCGGCTGTTCTATGGCGATCCGATCCTGTTCGAGTTCGCGATGGGCTGCGTTCTGGGCCTGATCCTTCGACTTCCAGCGGTGGCCAGCTGGGCCAGCAAGACACCGATGTGGCCGATTGCGCTAGCCGGTGTGGCCGGACTGACGCTGGCGGAATTTCTGGACTATGACGGCCTGCTGGAGGCGGCAACCTTTGCGCCGGCCGGCGCGGTGCTTGTCTTTGCCTGCGCCGCGCAGGACCTCTACCGAACGCCGCTGAAGCTCGGCCTCCTGAACAAGGGCGGCAAGATCAGCTATGGCATCTTCCTGATCCATCCGCTTCTGATCCCGGCATTCGGCGTCGCCGTATTCACCTGGCTGGGCGACGGCTCAGCCGGTGCAGCCCTCCTGCTCGCTTCCGTCCTTGTACTGACGACAGCGCTCGCCTGGCTCAGCTTCCGGCATTTCGAGCTGCTGGCCAACAGTTTCATCCGCCGGACATTCGGCGTCGACCGGGCCATGCCGCGCTCGGCGCGCGAGTCTTCCGCCAATGCCGACATCCGGCGCCGGCTGCCGTCCAGCTAGCGCGCCGGAACGTGCGCAGCGATCAGCTGCGGACCTCCGGCAGCGAAGGCGCGCTCCAGTGCGGCATCAAATTCCTCCGCCGTGCGCGCGCTGACCGCCGGCACGCCCTGCGCTTCAGACAGCTTCACCCAGTCGATCTCCGGGCGTGCGAGGCCCAGCAGGTTTTCAGCCACGCGGCCCGGATTGCCGGCGCCGGTGCGG
>JBGTKN010000465.1:0-8939 GCA_041744615.1 Hyphomonas sp.
CCGCAAGGACGAAGCGCCCCGGGCGCTGGCCGGACGGCTCGCGCGGGAGAAGGCCCTGGCCTGCGCCGAGGCGGGCTACGTCCTGGCTGCCGATACGGTCGTGGCGATTGGTCAGCGCAATCTCGAGAAGCCGGCAGACGCGGCAGAGGCGGAGGCCTTCCTGCGGCTTCTTTCGGGCCGGGCGCATCAGTGCATCACCGGCGTTGCCGTTCGGTCGCCGGATGGCCGGGTCGCGGCGCGCGCGGTTCTGGCGCGGGTGAAGATGAAAAGGCTCACCGATTCCGAGATCGTTGCCTATGTCGCCAGCGGCGAATGGAAGGGTAAGGCGGGCGGATACGCCATCCAGGGCATGGCGGGAGGCTTCATCACCGCAATAAATGGCAGCTACTCGGCGATTGTCGGCCTGCCGCTGTATGAGACGCGGATGCTGTTGGCGGGACTGGGGTATCGCGGGTAGTCAAGCGGCGCTGCCCTGAAATCGCCACAAGCCTTTCCAACGTTTAATGGCGCTTGCCGGAACGATGATCCGGACTTCGGATTGAGGGAATTGAGCAATCCCGCTCTCCCTTTCCCGGAGCCTGTCATGAAACATCTGTTCGCCAGCTGCGCCGTCATCGCCCTTATGGCAGCGCCCGCCCTCGCCCAATCTACCTACGAACCCACTGATCCGCTTGTCGAATCGCCGGAGTCGCTTGATCCCACCTTGCGCGATCAACCAGAATTACCGACCGAGTTCGAACAGGAAACGGCTGTCACGCATGAGTCTGTGGCAGAAGCTGACACGGATAGCCAAGATGAAACCTTCGCCGGAACCGCTCCGTCTGCGGATGAACAGCTGACGGCAGATCTGTCCGCCGAAGAAACAGACGACACGGTTCTTCAAGCTGAAACGCCGGACGAGTCGACATCGATGGCCGACTCCGAGCCAATGTTCGGAACGCAGAGCGTGGTTGACGCCGCGACTGAGACTTTCGAGACGCCGATCGACGTCGCAGAACTTCCGGACGAATATTCGACCGAAGATCTCAATGCGATGATGCTGGCGCAGCTCAACGTTGTGGCTGAAGAAATCGCCGACGCCAATATCGGCAATGTCTACGCGTCCAGCGAAACCTATTCGCCGGCAGCCGAACAAACGGCGATGACCGATACGGTTCCGTCTGAGCAAACCGCGACTGAAGCCTATGCTGAGACCGAATCCTACCCCTCCACTGCGGCGACTGAAGATTACGCTTCTACGGAATCTGAAACTGCGGTGACTGGTTCTGTTCCGGCGGGAGAGACGGCGACCGAAGACTACGCCGCCGCGCCGTCCTGGCCGGACGAGTCTGGCGTGATGCCGGAAACTTATGCAGCAACGCAGCCGGCTGATCCGGCGCTCGAAACCGACGTTGTTGAGCCTGCTGGTGACGCCGCGATGGTGGCCGAAGAAACTGATGACAGTTTCCAGATGGCGGGCGAGAACAGCACCAGCATGGTCACTGCAGAAGGTGATATCGATCAGACAGCTGTCCAGATCGCTTCTCAGGACGACCGCTTCTCGACCCTCGTTGAACTCGTGGAGATTGCGGGACTTGAAGATGCTCTCGGCCTTGATGGTCCGTACACGGTGTTCGCGCCTACCAACGACGCCTTTGCCGCTCTGCCGGAATCCACACTTGTGCATCTGAAGAGCGAGGCCGGCCGGGCCGAGCTTGTGGAAATCCTCCAGGCCCATGTGGTCGAAGGCGCCGTGATGGTGGGCGACGTGCCGATGACGGGCCAGTCGATCGAGACGATCGGTGACCGGTCGCTGACGGTCGCCGGCAGCATGGATGGATCGTTGAATGTCGAAGGCAGCAACACGATCGGCGACGGCATCTCGGCCAGTAATGGTGTGGTCTATGCGGTAGACGCCGTGATCCTGCCGGAAGCCCTGCCGGCTGCCGAATAATCGGCCAGAACACCGGTCAAATGAAAAGGGCCGGCTCCTCGGAGCCGGCCCTCGTCATGTCGGGTGCTGACTGTTCACGCCCGTTCGAAGGCCGAGACGGCGAAGACACAGAGCGCGGCACCTGCGGCAATCGCAAGCCACATCGGGTTGCTCATGGCAGCGGCGCTGAGCTGGTTGACGGCGGCCGTGCTGAGTTCGCTCGGCGCGGTGGTCAGGGCAGCGGTGACCGTCTTATCAACTCCCACCCATTCACCGAGCAGTTCGGGCAGCTGCAAAGCCGCAATGCTCGCTCCAATCAGGCCCAGGCCGCCGACCACGAAGCGGCGCATCCGCTTCCGCTTGCGCACGTTGTGCATCACCTGGCGGGTGAACGGCTCTGCAGGCAGAGCGTTGTCCTCGACCCGGAAAAGGTCCGACAGATCCTTGTAGGCATCCTGTTCACGCATGTTAATCACTCCATCACGCCACGTTGGCATTTTCAAGGCGCGTCCGAAGCAGGGCGACCCCGCGAAGGACGTGTGACTTTACAGTTCCGAGGGGCCAGCCGGTCACGTCAGCGGCCTCCTGATGGGTCAGTCCTGTCGCGACACACAGCACCACGCAGACACGCTGGGCTTCGCTGAGGGTTTCGAGGGCGCGGGTGAGATCCATCCGCATCTCGGTCTGGTCCGCCGAACGATCGAACGGGATGATTTCCGCCGTCTCGTCGAACTCGATTTCCATTTTCTGCCGGCGTCGCCATTGCAGGAATTCCCGCCAGCAGATGGTGCAGATCCAGGCGCTGAACGTTCCGCCGGCATAGGTCGAGATTTTCTGCCATGCGGTGAGGAACGTGACCTGGGCGATATCGTCGCCTGTCGCTTCGGAGCCGGCGAGGCGGCGCGCCATCCCGCGTACCTTGCCCTGATGGCGCCGCACAAGCTCGGCAAACGCTGACTCGTTACCTTGTGCGGCGGAGTGGGCGAGATCGGGGTCGCTGCGCATGTCTCGCCCTCCCGAGGCGACCAGCCAGAGGTCAGGCCTCTGGCTTGCCACGACCGAATGCCCACAGACCAATATAAGCGATACCGAGGAAGATGGGGAAGGTGGCCACACCCAGCATCGGGGTCAGGGCTTCAGATTCTTCCAGCCCGATGATCGTGCCCAGTACTGCAAAGGCAGCGCCGAAGGCCAGGAACAGCACGCCGCGGCGAAGGTCGGCGCGGACGGGGTCTGTGACGAGGGACATCCGGTCCATCAGTTCGGGCGAGATCTCCTGGCCCTTGTCGATCGCATGACGCAGGGTCTCGTGGACGGTCTGGCGTTTGCGGGCGTTGAAGAAGCTCACGATCCAGACGATCACGGCCGGCGCGAGAAACAAGACGATAGGGACAATCACATCTTCCATTGGGGTCTCCGGTTCAGTGCTTTCCAGCGGGGTTGCTGGTGTTCATGCCCGTAAGATGCATTGAGGGGGCCGGATGGATGCGGCGGGATTAGAAATACTCGAGAAAGAATGATAAACAGCCGACAATTCTTGTTGCAGGGGTGCGCTTGCTCCGAGACACGCTGGCCGTTAGGTGCGGGGCCATGGTGAAGTTGCGGTCCAAGAAAAAGCGCCGGGCGCACATGCCGGCTGACCTCGCGACGTCAGAGGGCCGGGCCCGGGCGCAGCGGGAGCTGACCTGGGGTGACCATGGATTCCTGCGCGCTCGCTTCAGCAACCTGCACCAGATTTCCTCCGAGATGTGGCGGTCCAATCAGCCCTCGCCGCGCCAGATCGCGGCCCATGCGGCAGAGCGGGACATACGGACCATACTGAACCTTCGGGGCCCCAGCACGCAGGGCTATTACCTCCTCGAGAAAGAAGCCTGCGCCAAAGCAGGCATCGAACTCATTGATTTTCAAGTTTTTTCGCGTGATCCACCGACCCGTGAGGCGATTTTTGCGGCCCGCGACCTGTTTGAGCGGATCGAGTACCCCGCACTGATGCACTGCAAGTCCGGCGCAGACCGGGCTGGGATCATGGCCGTCCTGTACAAGCTGCTGCGCGAGCGAGTGCCCTTTACCGAGGCGATGGAGCAGCTTTCCAGCAAATATCTGCACATCAAGCATGGCAAGACCGGCGTGCTGGACGCCTTCCTCGAGAACTATGCGGCCTTCAATGCAGCCCGTCCGGCCGGTGAGTGGAAGCCTTTCCTGGACTGGGTAGCCGAGGATTATGACCGCCCGGCTGTCAAGGAGGCCTTCGCCCGAAAACTGGGCAAGAGCCTGCAGCTGGACGCATTGCTGCGCCGGGAATAGCACTTTTCAGCCGCCGGAAATCATGCGAGCACTCGCGTCGGAAGTCGGCGGGAGAACGTGGCATGCGGGTATTGATCGTTGCGGCGGCGACATTTGCAGTCCTGTCTGGCTGCGATTCCCTTGGCCGTCCGTCCGACAATCAGGCCCTTGTAGCCACCTGCATCGAGAAGGGCGAGGCCGAAGCAACCTGTGCGTGTGTGGCCGACGCCCTGGAAAAGAACCTGCCGCCCGAATTGTTCAAGAAGGTGGCCCAGGCCGCCGGGCGCGAAAAGCGGGACATGGTTGAATACATGAGCGGATTGCCAGTGGAGGATCTGCTTGCGTTCTCAGCCGTAACCAACGACCTTCAACGGTGCGGCGACGCTGCCGCTTCGGGAGGCTAAACAATCGCGGGCGGGGGCTTGGCCTGTTGCCTGCAGTCTGACACGGATGACGTGACGCTCACCGGCGCACGGCCTAGAACAGGACGGAACCAGGAAGGGGATCCTCATGAAGTTCATTATTATCAACAGTTTCCGGATCATGGTCTATGTGGCCTACATCGCGATCATCGTCGCCGGAATCGCCCTTGGCATTTACCAGAAGGGTGAATTCACTGCCGAGTTGATCGGTCTGTCCGGCCCGCTGGCCCAGGTCGCCGACTTTGCTGTGTTCAGCTTTGGTGGCTGGGTCGCGGCGAGCATCATCTGCGGCCTGATCGTCACACTGATGGACATCCGTGACGACATCAACGACCGCCTGCCGGACGCGCGCCGGGACATGTAGGCGCGGCCTCATGCCCGCCGCTTGACAAGAAACACAGGCCGCCGGGCATGAACCCGGCGGCTTTTTGCTGGAGGAAATGCCTTATGATGCCCATTACTGCAGCCGCGCTTTATATCGGCGTGAACATTCTGCTGCTGCTGTTCCTGTCCTTCCGGGTGGTCGGACGCCGCCGCTCGGCGAAAGTGTCGCTGGGAACCGGCGGTGACTCGGACCTCGAAATTCGCACCCGCGCACACGGCAATGCGGCCGAATACATCCCCATCACCATGCTCGGCCTGTTCGTGATGACGCAGTTCGCGGTTCCGATCTGGGCCATCCACGCAGTCGGGGGAACTTTCACGCTGGGACGCCTGCTGCACGCATACGGCTTGTCGGCCAGCGTCCAGGCGGGCCGCGCCCTCGGCATGGTGCTGACCTGGTTGGGCATGCTGGGCGCCGGGGTCGGCGTGATCTGGCTGGCGCTCGCCTGACGCTGCGCGCAAAGGGCAGGTTGCGCGGGGCCGCGGTGCGGTCCATTTAGCGCGGATGACTGGATTCACGGTTCCTCCGGCAGACCTTCTGGCCGGGCTTCTTGAGAATTGCCTGAAGGCGGGGGCCAGCGCAGCCGATGCCCGGATTGGCGTGGCAGACGGCGTCAGCGTCTCGGTGCGCGATGGCAAGCTGGAGAGTATCGAGCGCGAGGAAAGCGCCAGCGTGGCATTGCGCTGTTTCTTCGGCAAGCGGCAGGCCCACGTTTCGGGCGCTGACCTCTCGCCGGACGGCCTCAAGGCGTTGACCGAGCGGTGCGTGGCGATGGCGCGCGCGGTGCCCGAGGACAAGTATTGCGGCCTGCCGGAGCCGGGCGACCTGGCCGCCGGCAAAGTCGACATGGACCTGACCGGCGAGCCGGAAATCCCTGCCGAAATCCTTGAGCGCGAAGCGCTCGCGGCAGAAGCGGCGGCGCTCGCCGTGCCGGGCATCAAAACGGTCGCAGGCTGCGGCGCCTCCTGGAACCGGTCCGAACGCTGGGTGGCGGCGACCAACGGGTTCCGCGCCTGGAAGACCGGTACGTCGACGAGCCTGGGTCTCGCGGCCGTCGCCGAAAAGGACGGCCAGATGGAACGCGACTATGACAGCTGGTCTGTCCGTTTCGCGAAAGATCGTCCGGCTGCGGAGGAGATCGGCAAGACAGCCGGCGAGCGTACCATCGCCCGTCTCGGCGCCCGGAAGGTCGATACGCAGAAAGCTGCCGTCATCTTTGACCGGCGCGTCTCCGACAGCTTGTTGGGCGCGTTTCTCGGGGCGATTTCCGGGCCATCGGTCGCACGCGGCGTGAGCTTCCTGAAAGACAGGATGGACGCACAGGTGTTCGCCAAGGGCATCTACCTGACCGACGATCCGCACCGCCCGCTGGGGATGGGCAGCCGCGCTCATGACGGAGAAGGGCTGCCGGTGGAAGAGGTGCACCTGATCGAGGACGGCCGCCTGACCCGCTGGTTGCTGAATACCGCAACTGCCCGCCAACTCGGCCTCGCGCCGAACGGCTTTGCCGGTCTCGGCTTCGGAGATCCGCCGGGGGTATCGTCCTCGAACGTTTATCTGCGCGCTGGCCCTCAGTCTCCGGGCGCACTCGCAAAGTCTGCGGGCAAGGGCCTGCTCGTCACCGACATGTTCGGCCCCTCGATCAATCCGAACACGGGCGATTACTCCGTCGGCGTCGCGGGCTTCTGGTTCGAGGATGGCGAGATTGCCTACCCGGTTTCGGAAGTTACGGTAGCGGGCGATCTGCCTTCGATGTTTGCGCGCCTCGTTCCCGCCTCCGACCTTGAACTGCGCGGCACACGCGATGCGCCGTCGATCCTCATCGAGGACATGAACCTTGCGGGCAGCTGAGCGCACGCTGGAACAGGACCTGACGCTGCTTTGCCAGCTGGCACAGGAAGCGGGCGATCTTGCGATGTCCTTCCTGCACAACGGTGGCGCGGAGTTCTGGAACAAGAGCGGCGGGAGCCCGGTCACCGAGGCAGACCTCGCCGTCAACCGGCTGTGCGCATCGACCTTGAAATCCGCCCGTCCAGAATATGGCTGGCTGTCGGAAGAGACGCTCGACGATCCGGCTGCACGCCAGAAGCCGCGCTGCTGGGTGGTGGACCCCATCGACGGCACGCGCGCCTATATGGCGGGAACGCCGGACTGGTGCATCGGCCTGGCCATCGTGGAAGAGGGCGAAGCGGTGGCGGGCGTGATCTATGCCCCCGCGCTTGGCCAGTTCTATGACGCGCGCCGAGGCGCGGGCGCCCGCCGCAATGGTGCGCCTATCCACGTCTCCAGCCGCGCCCAGGAAGCGGGCATGCGGCTCATCGCCAATGACGGCGTTGTCACCCATCCCGGCTGGCGTGAGCCCTGGCCCGAAGTGCAACTCGCGCGGCCGAAACCCAATGCCACGCTGTTGAGGATGGCTTTCGTAGCCGCCGGTGATTGGGACGCAGCCCTCGTGATGGGCGAAAAGTCGGATTGGGACGTTGCCGCCGGAACGTCGCTCGTCACCGAAGCGGGCGGACAGGCGACCACCCATGCGGGCGAGAGGCTGGTGTTCAACCAGGCGATTGCCGCCCAGCGCAGTGTCGTGGCCTCTGGAAACGCGCTTCATCCTTTGTTAGTGCGCCGCACGGGATATGTGCGCATCCCGGACCCGCAGGCGCGGGCCGCGACCCAGACCGCGCCCGAACCTACGGAGGCCCGCAAAATGGCAAGCAAAGACCAGACCGGCAAACAACTCCTCCACATCGTCTTCGGCGGCGAATTGAAAGATGTCAGCGGCGTCGAGTTCGAGGACCTGTCGAAGCTCGATTTCGTCGGCGCCTTTCCTAATTATCAGGAGGCCTATGACGCATGGAAAGCGGCGGCCCACCGCACCGTGGACCATGCCGAGACGCGCTATTTCATCCTCCATGCCCACCGGCTGCTCGACCCCGCGACGGGAGACACCCATAACGTCTGAGCCCGCCCCGGCGCAAAATACGGTCGGTCCGCAGCGGTCCCTCTGGCGGCTGTTCAAGGCCCATTTCTGGCCGCAAAAGACATGGTTCATCGGCGGCACGGCCCTCGCCCTGCTCACGGCGCTCTGGGGTATCGGCTACGTGGCTGTGCTCGATTTCGTTGGCAATTCGCTGCAGTTCCAGATGACCGGCGAAGGCGGCGGGCCGCGTGAAGGCTGGATCTGGATCGGCATCGTCGCGATCATCCTGCTTACGATTGCGCGCTCCCTGTCGATGTACGGGATGACACTACTCAACAATACCGGTGTGCAGCGAGGCCTCGTGAGTGTGCAGACGGTCCAGTATGATGCGCTGACGGATGGTGACTTCGCGCGCGTGTCGGCGGATGCGTCCGGCAGTTTCGTCTCGCGCTTCATCAGCGATGTCATCTCCATCCGCGAAGCGGCGCTGCGTTTCGCCAACAATTTCACCAAGAGCCTCGCCACTGTCATCGGCGTGCTCGCCTGGCTGTTCTGGAAGGACTGGCAACTCGCGCTGATCATCGCGGTCGTCTATCCGCTGGCGCTCGGGCCGGTCGTCTCGCTGGGGAACGCGGTACGCAAGCGCGCGAAGAAAGCGGCTGAGCAGACCGGCGAGATCACGTCGCTTCTCTCCGAAGGCTTCCAGTCCGCGCGCATCGTCAAGGCCTACGGCCTGGAGAGCTGGCAGAAGGAGCGCGCGAAGCAGGGTTTCGTCCAGCGCTCGCGCCTGTTCCTGAAAGTGCTCTCGAAACGCGCGGGCGTGGACCCTGTGCTCGAAGTAGTCGGCGGCCTCGCGCTCGCAGCGCTGCTCGGCTTTGTCGCCTGGCGCATCTCGATGGGCGAGAACACGCTGGGTGACCTGCTCGGCGTGATCGGCGCCGTGGCTGTTGCCGCGCCGGAAGTGCGCGCACTCGGCTCGATCAGCGCGGTGGCGCAGGAGGGGGCGGCCGCGGCCGACCG
>JBGTKN010000466.1:0-4529 GCA_041744615.1 Hyphomonas sp.
TGGTCGGTGGTCTCGGGCAATCTGCAGCGGGACCAATCCGACGGCGTCTCGAAAACTCGCGATAGAGCGCCTCACGCGAGACGCCGAGTTCGGCGGCCAGATCCTGCCAGGCCCCCTTTGCCGGCAGCGCGCGGCCTTCCCCGAGCCACGCATCCAGGCGTTCCGCAACCGTTCGCAGGGTTCGGATCTCGGCACGAAGCCTTGCAGCCTGCACCGCGTGTGCAAGAAGCGCGGCCCAGGCCTCGGCAAGCCCGGTGTCCTCGGCCAGGCGCTCGCGGAAACGCGGGACCGGGACAGCAAGCACCACTGCCGCCGTCACTGCTCGCGCATCACAGTGGTAATTGGCGGAATAGGCGGATGCTTCGGCCAGAAAGTCCCCGTGTCGCGCCCTCTGCAGGATGATGGGCGCTCCGGCTCCAGTCACACGCGTCAAATCCACCGCGCCCTCGGTGACGAAATAGATGTTGGAAACAGGATCTCCGGCATGGAAAAGCCACGCCTTGGCGTCGAGCAAGCGCCGTTCGGCTCTGTCGAAAAGCGGGGCAAGAATCACCGACATGATCCTTATCATATCGCAGTGCTTCAGGATGTGTCACTGGGAGGGTTCAACGGATTGGAGAAATTCTGCCCATGCACTTCCTGCGCGCTCTGTCGTTCGTCCTCGCCGTCGTCATCATGCCAACAATGTCGCTGGCTCAGGGCCATTCGGGCCACGCTTCGCCCTATGCCGGGTTTGAGACCCGCGAGATCAAGAGTCTGTCCGACAACGACATCGACGAACTGCGTCGCGGTGAGGGTTGGGGCCTTGCGCTGGCCGCGGAATTGAACGGAATCCCCGGTCCGGCGCATCTGCTGGAACTGCGCGACGAAATCCCACTCTCGGCTGATCAGATTACCGCAATCGAGGCGATCTTCAGCGAGATGCGGACCGAGGCAGTCGAGGCCGGCGCCCGCCTTATCGAGGCGGAGAAAGCCATCGAGGCGGAATTCCGGGCTGGAGGACTCGACGATGCGCGCCTGCGATCGTTGATTGCCGAAGCGGAGGCCGCGCGGGCGGAGCTCCGTTTCATCCATCTATCGCGCCATCTCTCCACCCCGCCGTTGCTTGGCGCGGATCAGATCGCCCGGTACAACACGTTACGCGGCTACGGATCCGACCCTTGCGCCAACGTTCCGGAAGGCCACAACGCCGAAATGTGGCGGCGTCACAACAACTGCCGCTGAGACCACTTCGTGCGCTTCCAACCCATGCGCTCGGCTCGTGGAGATGTCTTTTTCAGCCTGCGATTTCCGCTCGGCTAGAGGCCGGTAATGCGGAAAGGGATCAAATTGAGCGGGAGGCTCCCTTTATTGCGAGGAGCCTCCTTCCGTTTAGGGTCTGCGGTTTTCGCGGCATAGCTCAGCTGGAGCGGCAGCGACCGGTTTTTGTGGTTTCCTTGTCGCCATCATCATAGGCGATGCCGATGGTTTCTCCGGCAAGGGAGGCGATGGTGCCTTGGTACCAATCGCCGAGGCCCTTGAAATTACACTCCACCTTCATTCCGATCATCCAGTCATAGGGCCGCACATTGCTCCGGCTGACAGTTTCCCGTTCGCCATCGTCGTAACGGATCGTGATCTGTCCGCCTTGCATGCTTTCGATAATGCCGGGAAACCAGTAACCGGCACCCCGATAATTGGCGAGAATCCAGTCGCCCTGGGTTTGAGCACTTGCTGTTGCAACGGTCGCAAGAAGGAGAGCAGTTGCAATCACAGAGGACGCATATTTGAACACGGTGTACCTTTCAATATTCCACGCGCGACGACGCCGCAGAGAGCACTGGTCATGATTGGCTTCCAGCCTGCCACTAAAGCGCTAGCAGGTATTGATTGTCCACAGCCCGGAGATGCCCCTGCCAAGATTATTTTTCGGCAACGTGACGGTGGAGGTTAAGGCTGCAAAAGAGATTGGCGCAAAGGCGGCACATTCTTCATCGCGCTGCAAGTATTCCATCAGGGCAAATTTTCCCCCGGCACAATAGACTGGGCTCCTTATGTAGATCGCGGCAGCGAAAGGAGAGATATTCGAAGTGGAAAACAAGGTTCTTCAGTAAGGTATTGCCGATGAAATGAAAGTGGCGGAAGGGGTGGGATTCGAACCCACGGTGAGCTTGCACCCACGGCGGTTTTCAAGACCGCTGCCTTAAACCACTCGGCCACCCTTCCGTTCGCCGGAAACCGGCGCACGCACGCCAAATAGCCCGAACCTTGCTGGAAGGGAAGGGGATCGGGATGCGCGATGTCGATCTTTTCCAAAAATGCAGGGGAGAAAATGTCCCCTGATCACAGGATCACCGATTCAGCCGATCATTTGCCCGATCTTAACGCTGCATTAACCTTAACAAATCATTTTGATTTCGCGCATCCGGGGATTCCGGGGTCGGTCGATCCCGGATTGGCGGAGGGCACGTTCGAACTGGTTTCAGGGCCCGTCATGCGTTCATGCAGCAAAGGGATTTCATCATGAAAGCAATCGCTTTCGTTACTCAAAAAGGCGGCAGCGGCAAGAGCACGATGTGCATCAACCTCGCCATCGCCGCACAGGAATCGGGGCGGTCGGTCTGCATTCTTGAGATGGACCGTCAGGCGACAATCAGCGACTGGGCGGAGCAGAGGGCTGCCGAGGGGCCTGAAGTCGCGCAGATCGACGCGACGCAGCTCGACGATGTCGTCGCACGGCTGCGCGGCTTCGATTACGACTACGTCTTCATCGACACGCCGGGGGTCGACAGCCCGGGCACGCTCTCGGCGATCAGGGCTGCTGATCTCTGCATTATTCCGTGCCGCCCCACGCCGGCCGATCTTCGCGCCTTCAAGCCAACGCTGGCGGCGATTTATCGCCTCGAGAAGCGCTTCGCTTTCGTGCTCAACCAGACCCCGCCGCGCAGCTACCGGGTGAGGGATGCCGCCGACGGCCTCGCTGTTCTCGGCGTGCTCCCCGACGTCAACGTCGTCATGCGCAACGATCACCAGGATGCGATCGGGATGGGGCAGGGGGTCACCGAGTTCAACCCAGGCGGACAGGCCGCCAAGGAGATCCGGCAACTCTGGACCTGGATCGAAAAGCGCACTCAGTTCAACAAAGACAAGCAGGGTCAGGTCTTCAAGAATGTCAAAGCCGCATAAAGTAAGTCTACGCTCGATCGTAGCCGCTTCGGTCGCCTCCCCGGCGATCTACGAAGTGCAAACGCCCCCACATGTTGCACAGAACGAGAGCTCGCCACCTGCTCCCAAGACGCTCAAACAGCGCGCGAAGCAGATGTCGGTCTATCTGGAGCCCGAAGTCTACGACCAGCTGCGGGATATCGCGCATGTGGAGCGGACGAAGATCCACCCGCTCATGCTCGAAGCGCTGGACATGCTCTTCCGGCAGCGCGGCGCCCGTTCGATACGCCAGCTTGCAGCGGAGCAGGCTCGGTGAGGATCCCGACCTGCGACCGCAGCAGGCGATTCCCGATCCGCTGCCGTCGAGTGAACCCGATCAAGGCTGCATTGTGGCAACAATGACACGCTCGACGGAAAAGTGATTCCTTCGACCCTCGTACGGGATCAATTTTGGCGAACATTGGCGGTATAAAGGAAGAACAGTCTGACGGCGGAATGATTCTGGGCAAAAACATGTTTCACCTGCCCCATTTCCGGCTTATTCCGCGTCGACACGGGTTGGACAAGCGGTCGGGTGAAGGCTGCCGGTTGATTAACGGGATGTTCGTCGTCGAGGCATAATGTCGTGGGGGCACGCTGCCGAAGACGTCGATGATAACGAGAAGGCAAGTCATGCGAGAGCAAATTGCGGCGACGGAAGCGGGCCAAGGCCCGACACGCGGAATGTCAGGTGCGAGGCTCTCGGGTTCTGTTTCCGTCAGATTCGCCTTTGTTGCTGCAGCAGTTCTTCTTACCGCTAATTGTTCCTCACAGAGCGTTGTCTCGAAAGTCGATCCCAAATACGGTGTCGCGGCGAGCCCCATCCGGGTCAGTGACGGCAAGGATGTCCCGAAGGGCGGCGGGCGGGAGATGGTCGGTCGCCCCTACACGATCGCCGGGCGGACATTCGTCCCCAAGATCGACGAAACCTACAGCCGCGAGGGCCTTGCTTCGTGGTACGGGCCCAACTTCCATGGGCGGCAGACGGCGAACGGCGAAGTGTTCGACAAGTACTCCGTATCCGCAGCGCATCCGACGATGCCGCTTCCCAGCTACGCCCGCGTGACCAATCTTGCAAACGACCGCTCGGTCATCGTGCGGGTCAACGATCGCGGCCCGTTCCACGGCAACCGCATCATCGACGTGTCGAAGACCGTCGCCGAGGCCCTTGAATTCCGTCACCTCGGTGTCTCGCGCGTACGCGTCGATTATGTCGGCCCCGCATCCGTCGATGGCAGCAACGACCGCACCCTGATCTCGACCCTCCGCAGCGACGGAAGGATGGCTGAACTGCCCGGCACCGGCACATCGCCCGTGATGGTCGCCGCTGCAGAACCGGCGCCGAC
>JBGTKN010000467.1:0-2326 GCA_041744615.1 Hyphomonas sp.
GGGCGGCGGGCAGGGCGACCGACCAGAACGTGCGGCCGGCCGATGCCCCGAGGCTGCGGGCGGCTTCCATCGTGCAAACCGATTGCGAGATGAAGGCGGCGCGCGCCGCGAGGTAGACGTAAGGATAGAGCGTGCAGGCGAGCACAAAGGCGAGGCCGGGCAAAGAGCTGAGCGTGGGAAACCAGTAATCGCGCGCCGACCAGCCGGTGGCCTCGCGCAGCGCCGATTGCAGAGGCCCGCCGACCCCGGCGAGGTCGCTCCAGGCATAGGCGAGTACATAGCCCGGCGCCGCGAGTGGCAGCACAAGCAGCCATTCGAAGATTCCGCGCCCGGGAAAGCGGAACATCGTCACGAGCCATGCGGTGGGCACAGCCATAAGCAGGCAGAGCATTCCCGTCAGCACCAGGACGGACACGGTGCCGGTCAGGTAACGCAGCAACAGCGTATCACGGATGTGCACCCAGGCCGCACCGCCGCCCTGCACGACGCCTGTGACGACGACGATGACGACCGGCAAAGCGATGACGAGCCCAGCGAAGAGGATCGGGATCTGGCGAAACGCCGGCGCGTGGAAGGCTGGCGCCTTCAGTTCCATCCGGCGCGGTCGAAAATGGCCTGGGCTTCCGCCTGGTTGGCGCCGAGATCGGAAAGCGGGAAGTCGCTCTGCTGGAAGCCGGGCAGCATTTCCAGACCTTCAGGATAGGCAACGCCGGCGACGATCGGAAATTCTTTGGTCTCGGAGGTCAGCATCGTCTGGCCCTCAGGCGTGGCGAGGAACTCGATGAAGCGAACGGCGAGCTCCGGTGATTTCGAGGTGGATGCGACCGCCGCACCCGTGATGTTGACGTGCGTGCCCGTGCCGTCCTGATCGGGAAACGAGACCGAGGTCTTTGCCGCCGTCAGTCGATCCTCTGTGGTGCCGGTGGCAAGACGGATCCAGTAGTAGTGGTTGACGATGGCGGCGGCGCACTGGCCAGCAGCGACGGCCTGGATCTGTGCCGTGTCGCCGCCTTCTGGCTGGCGCGCAAAGTTGCCGGCGACGCCCTTCGCCCAGGTTTCGGCCGCGTCGCTTCCATTGCGGCTGATGAACTCACTGAGCAGGGAGAGGTTGTAGACATTGGTGCTGGAGCGCACGCAGATTTCGCCTTTCAGTCGGTCTTCGGCGAGGTCGGCATAGGTATCGACTTCTTCGGCCGGCAGCATCTGCGGATCATAGACGATCACCCGGGCGCGTTTGGCGAGGCCGAACCAGTGCCCGTCCTGCTCGCGCAGCTGTTCCGGAATGGCCGCTTCGAGTGCTTCGGAGCGCACACCTTGCGTGAAGCCTTCGGACTGGAACCGGAACAGCGCGCCGGCATCCGACACGATGATCACGTCCGCCGGGCTTCGGGCGCCTTCGGCCTTCATGGTTTCGAGCAGTTCGGGCGCGCCGGATTCCCGTACATTCACCTTGATGCCCGTATCGGCTTCGAACTTCGCGTACAGCGCCTTGTCCGAATCATAGTGGCGGGCGGAGTAGATGTTGAGCACTTCGCCGTCTTTTGAAGCAGCCGTGGCGGCAGTCTCTGCGGCGCCCGGCACCGCTGCCTGATCAGCAGGTTGGCCGCACGCAGCGAGCACCGAGAGCGAAGCAGCGGCCAGTGAAACTCTGAACATGGGGCTTCCTTTGGGTTTGCCGGTGATCCCAACCACACTTGAGAATGAATCGCAACATATGGGTGTCGCGACCTTTTCGCCACAGCCGTTTGCCAAACTGCCCGATTCTTGCAGGGAACCTTCGCCCCATGGGAGAGTTGTGCCAGCAAGACATTGTTGCAGGTGCGAAATATCTTTCACCGGGCCCGATCATGGGTTAACCTTTAGGCAACTGGGTGGAGTGGGCGATGGCGGACTTTGTTCTGGATGTCGAGCTGAACAGCGAGGACGAGGACGTCCGGTTGTCGGAAGCAATCGACTCGTTTGTGTCTATGCATGAAGCCGGTCTGCGCGGGGATGGGTTTGATCTCGACCTGATGGTGCGCACGGTTTTCGGACCCGGTGGCGAGCGTCTGAAACAGATCATCTTCCAGCAGCATGATATTGCCCATGCGTTCAATACCTTCTGGGCGGCCTTTCGCGGACTCAACTGACGCCGCATCGCCCTGTTGAATGTCGCCCGCCGGGATTCTAGACCGGGCCAGAGGCACATCCGGCATGGCACTTTTCTCGACCCGACCGCGTATCGCCGTTCTCGGCGCAGGCATCATCGGCCTTGCCACGGCTTATGAACTTGCGGTGCGGCGCAGCGTCCGGGTAACGGTCTACGACATCCGGCCGCCCGGGCGCG